>CAYTWG010000035.1:0-18622 GCA_964442005.1 uncultured Bacteroides sp.
GAGGTGTCTGGTTGCGTAAAATACGGAATTTGGCGTTGATATAGTTCTGCATCTTGTATTCATACCGGTCAAGATGGTCGGGCGTTATGTTGAGGATGACAGCGATATTTGCCTTGAAGTCATACATGTTTTCAAGCTGGAAGCTGCTAAGCTCGATGACGTAGACGTCATGGTGCTCACGTGCGACCTGGAGCGCGAGACTTTTGCCGACGTTTCCGGCGAGTCCTGCGTTTATCCCGGCTTGGCGCAAAATGTGGTAGGTGAGTAGTGTTGTTGTCGTCTTACCGTTGCTGCCGGTGATGCACACCATTTTGGCGTCAGTATATCGTCCGGCAAGTTCTATTTCCGAGATAACCGGTATGCCGAGTGCCGTGATCTTTTTTACAAGAGGGGCTGTCGGCGGTATGCCGGGACTCTTGACAACTTCGTCGGCATTAAGTATCTTTTCTTCAGTGTGACCTCCGTCCTCCCATTCGATACCCTCCTTGTCGAGAATGGCGCGGTAATGGTCGCTGATGGTGCCAGAGTCAGAGAGGAATACATCCATCTCCTTTACTTTGCCGAGGATGGCGGCTCCTACGCCGCTTTCTCCTCCACCGAGTACAACAAGTCGTTTCTGTTTCATGATTTTTTATCGGATTTTGAGGGTTACAAAAGTTATAGCGGCAAGGAAGATGCCGATAATCCAGAATCTTACAACTATTTTTGACTCAGGAATCGCCTGGATCGGTTTTTGGAAGATTGCATCTATGCCGCTGTTGCCGGGTTTCTGGAAATGATGGTGCAGAGGTGTCATCTTGAATATGCGCCGCCCCGTGCCGTAGCGTTTTTTGGTAAATTTGAAGTACACTACCTGAAGGATGACCGAGAGATCCTCGATGAAGAAGATAGCACACAGGATGGGGATAAGCAACTCCTTGTGGATTAGGATGGCGTAGACGGCTATGATGCCGCCGAGTGTCAGGCTGCCGGTGTCGCCCATGAATACTTGGGCGGGATAGGCGTTGTACCATAGGAATCCTATCAGAGCTCCGATGAATGCCGCCATGTAGACCACCAGTTCTGAGCTTCCCGGGATATACATGATGTTGAGATAAGACGAGTATATGACGTTGCCCCCGAGATAAGCCATGATGGCAAGCGCGATTCCTATTATCGCCGACGTCCCGGTGGCAAGTCCGTCAAGTCCGTCGGTAAGATTTGCTCCGTTGGATGTCGCTGTGATGGCAAATATCGTCACGAGGATAAACAGGATCCAGCCTCCGGTCTGGGCGTGGTCGCCCATCCACTCCGTCAGGTAAGCGTAGTCAAAGTTGTTTTCTTTGACAAATGGAATGGTTGTCTGAGTCGACTTTATATCATTATTCTCGTATACTATATCGATGACCTCGTTGTTTTCAACGTTGGTCACCTCATGATTCTCGCGTATCACGATGTCGGGGCTGAAATACATTGTTAAACCTACGATCAGCCCGAGTCCCACCTGTCCTACAATCTTGAACTTACCCTTTAGACCGTCTTTATCTTTACGGGCGACCTTGATGTAGTCATCAAGAAATCCCAGTGTGCCGAGCCATATTGTCGATACGATCATCAGCAACATGTAGATGTTGGATAGATTGCCTACGAGCAGACATGGAATGAGAATCGAAATGATAATGATGACGCCTCCCATTGTGGGGGTACCGCTCTTCTTCATCTGTCCTTCGAGTCCGAGGTTACGCACTATCTCTCCCACCTGCATCAGTTGCAGCCGGTCGATGATCCTACGTCCGATAAATGTCGCTATGAAAAGAGAGAGAATCAATGCCGCTCCCGAGCGGAAAGTGATGTAGTCCATCAGCCTTGCGCCGGGGAAATCCGCATCTTTCAGAAAATTAAAAAGATAGTATAACATTTGTTCTCGTATTGATTATAAGCGTTTTATTTCTGACCGAATACCTCTTTTACCACCTCGCGGTCATCGAAGTGATGTTTCACTCCCTTGACTTCCTGATAGTCCTCATGTCCTTTGCCGGCTATCAGTATCACGTCGCCGGGCTGTGCCAGTGCCGCAGCCGTGCGTATTGCCTGTCGGCGGTCGACGATGCTCAGTGTGATGGGGCGGGTTGCATCGTCGAGTCCTTCCTCCATGTCGCGCAGGATGTCATCGGGTTCTTCAAAACGGGGATTGTCCGACGTGAGAATCAAGCGGTCACTGCGTGTGGCGGCTTCACGTGCCATGATGGGGCGTTTGCCTTTATCACGGTTGCCGCCGGCTCCCACCACGGTGATGATGTGTCCGTTCTGACCGATTACTTCCTTTATCGCGGTCAGCACGTTGACGACAGCGTCGGGGGTGTGGGCATAGTCGACTATTGCGGTGACGCCTTCGCGTGAGTGAAATGCCTGAAAACGACCTGCGACCGGGACGAGACGGCTCATGGCGACGAGCACATCTTCTTGATTCCATCCGAGCAGAATAGCCGTGCCGTAGACGGCGGTCAGGTTATAAGCGTTGAATTTCCCGGTAAAAAGTGTCTCGACCTCTTTCCCGTTGAACGACATGAGAGTACCGTCGAGACGGCTTTCCACTATGCGACCCATGAAATCGGCTACCGAGCGCAACGAGTAGCTGTGGTGTGATGCCGCGCAGTTCTGAAGCATAACTTCGCCCACCTTGTCATCGATGTTGGTAAGTGCGAAAGCATCGGCTGGCAGCATGTCAAAAAATGATTTCTTTGCTGCAAGATAGGCATCGGCAGTCTTGTGGTAGTCGAGGTGATCGCGGGTTAGATTGGTAAATACGCCCCCTGCAAATTTCAGTCCCGCGATGCGGTGCTGATGGGCGGCATGGGAGCTTACTTCCATAGCGGCGTAACGGCATCCCTCATCCACCATCTCGCTGAGCAGACGGTTGATTGTCAGCGGGTCGGGAGTTGTCTGGGTCGCTTCGACGGCGCGGTTGTCGACATAGTTTACCACGGTTGACAGAAGTCCCGCCTTAAATCCGAGCAGACGTGCCATCTCATAAACGAGTGTAGCCGTCGTGGTCTTTCCGTTGGTGCCTGTTACTCCTACGAGGTGCAATTTCTGCGATGGATTGTCGTACCATTCCGATGCTATGATTCCGAGGGCTATTGCCGAGTTGTCAGTCACTATATAGGTGACTTCGGGGTCGGGCGATTCGGGAATCCGTTCACACACTATTGCGGCGAGTCCTTTTCCGGAGAGAGCGGGTATGAAGTCATGTCCATCGACATTGACACCTCTGACGGCTATGAAAAGTGATCCGGCAACGGCTTTACGGGAGTCGGCGGTGACGTCGGTGACATTGCGGTCGGTCGACCCTTTTATATCTTTGACTGAAACGCGGTTCAGTAGTTGTGACAGTTGTTTCATTATTGGTTGATGAGGGTTAGAATTCGGTTAATGACAGGTTGATTACTGAGCCGGGTGCCATCTCTGAACCTGCTCCGGGAGTCTGTTGACTCACGTAGCCCGAGCCGTCAAATTTAACGTTGTAGCCCGATGCTTCAAGCTTGCTCACCGCCTCGCGCAGACCGAGACCGAGCACCGATGGCACGCATCGGTCGGGATGACGTGCCGGTGTAGGCAGATGATGGTTGCGGTCGACTGACATTTTTTTGTTTATGTTGGAATAAGTTGACGTTTTGTTGCTGGCATACATCAACGGAGTGGTGCCGGGATTCTGTATCTCGGTGTAGTCGGAGGCGTTGTCGAGCATACCGCGTGAGAACATTTTCATGGCTATGTTCTTAAGGACCTGTCCGCTTGTACTTGCAGCTCCGAACATGTTCTGCTTGGGATAGCATGTCAGCACGATGCATGAGTATTTGGGATCTTCAGCAGGAAAGAACCCGCAGAATGCCAGTCGCTTCTTGGAGGTGACATATTTACCGTGCTCGACCATGTAGCATGTTCCGGTTTTTCCGGCGATTTCCACCACATCGTTGCGCAGGAGTTTGCCCGTACCGTGTTCACCCCACACGACATTTTTCAGCATCGAGCGGAGTTTTGCGGCGTTCTTTTCCGAGCAGATGCGGTCACGTATGTATGTGACAGGCAGTAACGTGTCAGAGTCTTCCCCTATGAGTTGAGTTACAAGTCGGGGTCGCACGTAGCGACCGCCGTTGGCGATGGCGTTGTAGATGGAGAGGGTGTAGATGGGTGGTATCTCGGTAGTGTAGCCGTAGCACATGCGCGAGAGGTCAATGCGCGAGGGATTTTTCTTTATGGCAGGGATGCGCTCTCCGGCTATACCCATGTGCATCGAGTCGAGAAATCCTATTGATTTAAGTCGCTCGTAAAATGCTGCGGGATTGCGGTCGTATCCGCGTGTGATGATTTTTGCCATTCCGATGTTGGATGAGCGCTCGATGACTTCGCGCACTCTCATCGATTCCACCCCGTGGGAGTCAGTGATAGGACGTTTGCCGAGGTAGGCAAACGAGTAGCCGGTGTGTATCACCGAGTCGACGTTTCTGACCAGTCCGTCCTCAAGGGCTATGAGCATTGAGATCGGTTTGACTACCGACCCCGGTTCGTAACCCATCACGGCGCGGTTCATTCCCTCTACATATCCTCGTCCTGACTTGCTTTTCTCCAGATTGGATATCGCTTTGATGTCGCCTGTCTGCACGTCCATCAACACGGCTACGCCCCAGTCGGCGTTGCATGTCTCGAGAACACGGTTGAGCTCGTTCTCGACGATGTCCTGCATGTTGATGTCAATAGTGGTGCGTATGTGATAGCCTCTGACGGCGGGGGTGTCGGTCCAGTTGGTTATGTAGCGTGTCAGAGCTACTTTCTTGGCGATACCTTTACGCCCGTAAAGGAGCGAGTCGAGCGCTTTCTCCAGTCCCGACCATCCGTGTACCTCGTAGTTGCGGGCGCTGTCCTCGCCGACTCCGCCTATGCTTCGGCGTGCCATGTCGCCATAGGGGTTGGAGCGGCGCATGAATCCGTCAGCGATAAATCCGGTCTTGGCTCTGTTGCCTATGTTGAAAAACGGGAATTTCTTGATACGCTCTACCTCTTCAAATGTCACGTTCTTGATGAGTGTGCTTACGTATTTTCGCTCGTTCTTGGGTTTCGATATTGCTTTTCTGAGGACTTCTTCCCACTCTTTACGTTTACGGCGGGGGAAGTATTTTGCCATGCTGTCGGGCAACCCTAAGTTGTCGATGGCGTTCAGGTATTCTTTTTCGCGGAATTGTTCGCAGCGGGAGTCGATGCGTATAGTGTAGTATCTCAGATTGGTGGCGAGCACGCTGCCGTCACAGGCGAGTATGTCGCCGCGTTCGGGATTTATCGATATGGTGCGGTCAAGTTCCTGTGAGGCGAGTTCATTCCATTTTTTCGCATGGACGACAGTCGTGTCGACGAGATGTATCACAATCCAGATCGTGAATAGCATGATACACCCCGTTATGATGCCGTAGCGGAATAATATGTGTTTGTGGTTGTCACGTTTCATTTTTCGTATGAGATTTTAAAGGGGGGACGTTCCTGAACCTGGAGATTAAGTTTCATTGACTCGACGAGTTCCTGCATGGCTGATTCACGGATTCGGCTCATGTAGATACTGCGCTCCCTGACTCTCTCGGTCTTGACTATCTCAAGTTCGCGTTCAAGGCGCTGAATGGTCTCCATGCTTGTCTGGCACTCGTATTTATTGGTGATGTAAATGATAATCATAGCCATCAGCAACGCTATGGTGACCCAGTGGCGCACGAAAAATTCGGTTGACAGTAGTCGACCGTACAGTGCACGCCGCAGCAAGTTGTCATTCTTTTTCTGTTTCTTCTCTTTAGCCATTGTTGTGATGGATTGTGTGTTGTTTAGAGGGTCTCGGAGATGGGAAGTTTCTCGGCAACACGCAGTTTGGCGCTCCGTGAACGCGGGTTTCGCTCGATCTCTTCGTCTGACGGTATGATGGGACGCGAGTTGATGAGCCGGAATGGAGAGAGGTTGCGTCCGTAGAAATCCTTTTCTGTTTTGCCCTCGAGATTACCTGTTTTCATAAAGTTCTTGACGAGGCGGTCCTCAAGTGAATGATAGGTGATGACAGCAAGGCGACCGCCGGGTTTGAGCACTTTGAGCGCTTCGGCAAGAAACGATTGCAGAGCGCTTATTTCATTGTTGACCTCTATGCGCAGTGCTTGAAATATCTGAGCAAGTTCTTTCTTTTCCTGTCGGGGATTTATCATCGGAGCAACAAGTGTCTTTAACTGTTCGACGGTCTTTATCGGAGCGGTGGCTCGCTGCCGCACTATCGCTGAGGCGAGGCGGCGGCTGTTCTTGAGCTCGCCGTAGAGGTAAAACAAGTCGGCAAGCCGCTCCTCGGAATAGGTCTCAAGCACTTTTGCCGCGTCAAGTTGTGCGTTGCGGTTCATTCTCATGTCAAGATTGCCTTCCCAGCGGAACGAAAATCCACGGTCGGGATCATCGAAATGATGAAACGAAACCCCGAGGTCGGCAAGAACTCCGTCGACCCCGTCGACGCCGTAATATCGCATGAAGTTGCTAAGATAACGGAAGTTGCTGTAAACTACCGTGAAACGCTGATCGGTGAACGCCCTGTCGATTGCATCCCGGTCCTGATCAAACGAGTAGAGGTGACCCGTAGATGATAACTGTTCTACGATAGCACGAGAGTGTCCGCCGCCTCCGAGTGTGGCGTCGACATAGATGCCGTCGGGGTGTATGTCAAGTGCTTGTAGCACTTCGGGCAGCAAGGCGGGGATGTGATATATCTCTTGGGTCATAAGTCGTTGAAGAGTCGAGTTTAACGATAGGGCTATCGAGGATGTAAAGTTAGAAATAAATTTTCAAAATTTACATATCTAAATTTTGAAAATTTCAAAAAAGTTTTCAACATAGTGGGAAACATGGCTTATAGCAATGGTTCTAAAGAAAAACGCCGCGTTAATGCGCGGCGTTTGCAAATGTAAATTCGGATTCCCGATCATAAGGTGTTTTATACTATAAGAAGGTGATAATCAGCCGTTGGATTTAAGCATAGCGGTAAGACTGGCGATTCCTTCTGAAGCGCCTTTTTTTATGACTGTCACTCCGGCGGGAACTGCGGCAGGATTTGGGTCGATATAATAGACTGGGACACCGGCTTTTACATAATGCAGAAGTCCGGCGGCGGGATAGACGTTGAGGGAGGTCCCTATGACGACAAATATGTCGGCTTCCGCTACGAGATCTATGGCAGGTTCAATGTTGGGAACTGCTTCCTGAAAAAACACTATATGGGGACGCACATGGTGTCCGTCGATGATTGTTTCGGGAGTGGTCTCAAGGGCTTCGGGCTTGAGCTCGTAGACCTTGGTCTCGTCATCGAGAGCACGTACCTTCATCAGTTCGCCGTGAAGATGCAGTACGTTATGACTGCCGGCGCGTTCGTGAAGATTGTCGACATTCTGTGTTATGATATAGATGTCATAATCTTTCTCAAGATCTGCGAGGGCGAGATGTCCGGCATTGGGTTGTGCTTCAACGAGTTGTTTACGGCGCTCATTGTAGAACTTGTGGATCAGTGCCGGATTCCGCCGGAATCCGTCGGCGCTTGCCACTTCCATTACAGGATATTGTTCCCACAGACCTCCGCTGTCGCGGAACGTCGATATACCGCTCTCGGCGCTCATGCCGGCGCCGGTTGAGATGACGAGTTTCTTTTTCATGGGAGTTGATTTTATGGAGATGTTGTAAATTGATTATTTCAATGGATTTGCCTTGATGAAATCACGCAGGTACAAGGGTGATTCCGGTCCGAGATTGAAAATCAGGTCAAGGATACTGAGCCCCGGTGTGAAACCGAGAATGTCGGCTCTGACCTGGTAATATGGCGGGAAATCGGTCGGGGCGAAGTCAGCGTTGCGCAGGTCGAGGACATTGTTACCGGTGGGAACGATGGTGTCGTTGTCGGGCGGTAAAAGCAAGATGTCACGAATCTCACGGTCAATCAGTCTGTCGACATCGGCAAGCAGGGGGAAGTCGTTGAGGACTCCGCGACGGAGCACCGGCATGAAGCGGTCGATGTAGAATTCAAAAAATGGGGTGCGACCGTATGCCGACTCGAGCGACACGCGGTGGACGTTCCACCAGTCACCATGGGGCGACACGCCTATATCGCTCCACGACAAGCGACCCTGATGGTCATGCGGTTTTTCTATAGGCAACGTCAGCGACAGGACTCCGTGGGTGTCGACGATATCACAGCGGTGAGTCTCTTTCATGCGCTTGTTGAAGGGCATGTTGTAGTCGACAACAGCGTTGCCGCATGATGCAAGAGCGGCATACCAGGTGATGGAGCCGTAATAGCGCGGCGGCAGTAGGACTGTCGTGTCTGGATAGACTACGAGCCGGCGCTTATCGGTCATCATTCTTTGTCAGGGTTTGCATCCTTAAAAATACGGTTCCATCTTACGCCGCCTTTCTCGCCGTCAAATGATATGAGCACTCGCCAGGGGGTACCTACGATGTGATCTTCGGGGACAAATCCCCAGTAACGTGAGTCGAGAGAGTTGTCGCGGTTGTCACCCATCATGAAGTAGTAGTCCATGGTGAAAGTATAGGTGTCGACCGGTTGTCCGTTGATGTAGACTTTGCCGTCGCGCCATGTCGCGTCAGGATTATGCTCGTAGTCACGGATGCATCGGGCATAGGTTTCCCATGCTTCACGATCAAGATTGACTGTCATGCCTTTCTTGGGGATCAGCAGACCGTTTTCTCCGCCATAGTCAGCACGTGTCCAGTTATCGGAAAGTGCGAAGGGGAAAAGCCGAAGTTGCTCGTAAGGGAGCGCCTTGACGATGGAGGATATTGCGCTATTGGATTTCAGCGACTTAACCATTGCATCAGTGAGCGGTACGTTGTAGACATATCCGGTCGTGCCGTCGGGATTGGCATTTAAAATACCGTTGGCTGCGAGATAGCGGGCATCTGATTCGTTCATGCGGTTACGGTCTACTTCGTTGACTCCCAGTTCGTCCCACTGCTCGTCAAGGATAGGATGGCGCAGTGACTGGACGTAGTAGTTGAACTGTACGTTTTCAGGCATTTTCTGTGCCACGCCGTCGATATATATTGTGCCGTTGACAATCTTTATCCGTTCTCCTGGAAGACCGACCGTGCGTTTTACATAATTTTCACGACGGTCGACAGGTCGGTAGATAAGTTCACCGAAAGCCGGATTGTTGAGCACGTTGGAGCGACCATACAGTTCGCAAAGCTGATAAAAATCGAGTGTCGTCGGGTTTTTTGACATGACTGAGTCGCCTGCGGGGAAGTTGAATACGACGATATCCCCCGACTCTACGTTGCGGAATCCTTTGAGTCTTTTGTATGACAGACTCGGGTTGTCAAGGTAGCTCTTGCCGCCTATGATAGGCATCTCGTTGTGAACCAGAGGGAAATTGACCGGCGTCATGGGCACGCGGGGTCCGTAGGTCATCTTGTTGACAAAGAGGTAGTCGCCGGTAAGAAGTGTCTTTTCGAGCGATGATGACGGGATCTGATAGTTCTGTCCTATAAAGGCAAAAACAAAGTAGACAAGAATGAGTGCGTAGACAATGGCGTCGACCCAGCTCATGACTGCGCGGGTGGCCTTGTTTTTACTCTTTTTCCACCATGTGAACGGTATGTAGCCGGTGATATAGATATCAAACAGGAGGATTATGAAAAGTCCGAGCCACCAGGTTCCCATCCAGGCAACCCAGGCTAAGGAAATCAGCGCTACGATGGCAAATCTCACCCAGCGGGTTGTCTTGGTGGCTTTTACGCGGTCGATAAAGTCCTGTTTGAACGATTTTTTTGACGATATGTCGTTTTTGTTAGGTTCCATTTCGTTTTGGAATATTATGATGTTGTTTTAAAGCTTGTTAATGTCGAGGAGTGCTGAGCGGTTTATGACATCGTGCATCATCATGTCCATTGTCAGGAATCCCTTTTTCCCGGCGACCCACTCGGCAGCGACTACTGCTCCGAGAGCAAACCCGTCACGACTCTTGGCGCGGTGTTCGATAGTGATAGTGTCGACCGGCGAGTCCCATTTGACGATGTGTGTGCCGGGCACTTCTCCCTCACGCTCATGCTCGATGAGGAGTTTGCCGTCGGCTTCCATCGGGTTTTCAGTCCAGGCATTTATGCGCGGGTCATTGTCAATAAGTCCCTCGGCGAGTGTAATTACCGTGCCGCTGGGATGATCGAGTTTGTGGATGTGGTGTATCTCTTTCATCGACGGAGTGTACTGAGGGAAATCACTTATCAGAGCGCTCAGATATTTGTTGAGAGCAAAGAAGATGTTGACGCCGATGCTGTAATTGGATGTCCAGAAGAATGTCGCATCTCCGTTGTCGCACATGCGGCGTATCTCATCCATGCGCGACGTCCAGCCGGTTGTGCCCGATACGACCGGGACATGCCGGGCAAAGGCTTTCATATAGTTGTCAAAGGCGGTGGCGGGAGTGGTGAACTCGATTGCTACATCGGCACTGCTGAACGCTTCGCTGTCAAATTGGTCGATGTTGTCAACGTCAATGCGTGCCACGATTTCGTGTCCGCGTGCCAGGGCGTGACGCTCGATGGCGTGTCCCATTTTACCATATCCTATGAGTGCGATCTTCATCGTTTCAGAACTGTTGTTACAATTATAAGTGACAAAATTACGAAATTTTTCATGAGAACCCCTATCATTGGCTCCAATAGTTCACTTAATTTAATTATTTTTGCAGTCATGAAGAAAACCCAACACTCTTTATTGCCTTCTTGCTTTCAGGCGGGTATCAGCGAAGCCGGGTGTGATGAAGCGGGGCGCGGATGCCTCGCGGGTTCGGTATATGCCGCAGCGGTGATTCTTCCTGATGATTTCAGTCATCCGCTGCTTAACGACTCCAAGCAACTCACTGAGAAGCACCGCGATAAACTGCGTCTCGTCATAGAGCGCGAGGCAGTTGCATGGGCTGTCGGTGTGGTGACGGCTGAGGAGATTGATGAAATCAACATCCTTAATGCTTCGATTCTTGCAATGCACAGGGCGCTCGACGCGCTGTCAGTACGTCCAGGCGCTATAACAGTCGATGGAAACCGTTTCAAACCTTACGGGACAACGCCTTGGCGTACAATAGTGAAAGGTGACGGGAAATACGGTAACATAGCGGCGGCGTCCATTCTTGCCAAGACTCACAGGGACGAATACATGCGTCGTCTCCACGAGCAGTTCCCGTGTTATGGATGGGATGTCAACAAGGGGTACCCTACAAAAGCTCACCGCGAGGCGATAGAACGTTACGGTGCGTCTCCGTGGCATCGCATGTCGTTCCGTCTCGTCGATCCGCAGCTCACGCTGTTCTGACGTGTCAACGGTGCCGGCGCGAAGCCGTTGCAATATAGGAGGCGATAAAAGCTATTACCGTCACTATCGCGGCTACGGCGATTACATCGGTCAGGACTACCCTGACGGGGTAAGCGTCGATAGACATTGCCGACATGTTGGTCGCCGACAGACCGATGAATCCCCACCACTGCTGCGCGAGTGACAACGACACTCCGAGGATAATACCTATCGCACCTCCGGCGAGAGTTATCAGCCTTCCCTGCCATGCGAATATCGACGCAATGTCATGCCGTGTTGCGCCCATTGCATTGAGTACAAACATGTTGGCGGCTTTCTCTACTTTGAGTATATAAATAGAGGAAATGATATTGAACGACGTGATTACCAGGATGAAGGCAAGCATCAGGAATGTCACCCATTTTTCTATCTCAATCATGCGGAAAGCCTGTTGTTGCTGTTGCAGACGGTCAAGCACTGTAAATCTGCCGGCGGAAAATAATCTCAATGATCGGATGACATGGTCTATGTCAGCATCGGGCGAGATAAAGACCTCTATGCTGCCTGCTTCGTCATTGCTGTACTCAAGAAGTCGCCGCGCATCATCAAAAGGAATCATGATCATGTCGGTGTCATACTCGGGTTGCTCGACCTGAAAGACTCCTTCGACACGCAACGTGTCGGAGCGGAATGCTGCCATGGGATTGGCAGGATTGATGCGCCCTGTGCGGCGCGGCACGAATATGCGCAACAATCGGTCGCTTCCCGGGCGGCAGTTAAGTCCTACGGCTGCTCCTACGCTCATGACGGCTGTCCCGTAGCGGTCGCTGTTGCCTGCAATCAGTATCGGGGCACCGTCGATGGTGATATTGTCAAGACGTGTAGCTCCGGCACCGCGAGAAGTCATGCCCTTGATGGTGACAGGCATCTGGTGGTCGCCTGAGACGGCAAATGCCTGCTCTGTCAGCTCGGGTGCCGCTACCGCGACGCCCGGAATTGCCTCGATGGAGTCAATCACGGCACTGACGCCGGTGATCACTTTCCCTGACACGGGACGCACACGAATATCGGGGTCAAGCTGTGAGAGCTTTGACTCGGCAAGGTCGTTGAACCCGTTGAAAACCGACAGGACAATGACCATGGCGGCAGTGGCGACAGCCACTCCGGCTACCGACACCATCGACAGTATGTTGACCGCGTTGTGAGATTTTCTCGAGAAGAGATAACGCAGTGCGATTCTTAAAGCAAGCACCGTTGAATAAATAGATCGTGATGAAAAGCCGATATCAGCAGCCCCTGTCTTTCAGTGCGGGGGCGCTGACAGGACGGTTAAACTTCAGGCTCGTTGCCGTCTTTGCCGAGAAGATGATCGATGTTTTCGATGTAGTCGAGTGAGTCGTCGAGATAGAACGATAGTTCGGGAGTCTTGCGGAGCTGATAGCGCACTTTCTGTGCAAGCTCGTAGCGTATTGTCTTGGCGCTGCGGTTGATTGATGCGAGCATCTCCTCGGCTTTTCCTGAAGGGAAAACCGACAGGTAGGCGCGTGCGATGCTGAGGTCGGGCGATACGCGTACCGCGCTGACAGAAACGATAACTCCATTGGTCTTTGCCGTCTGCTGACGGAATATCTCGCTCAGTTCTTTCTGAAGCAGACGAGCGATTTTAGCTTGTCGGGTTGATTCCATAATAGTAATTTCTTTAAGAAGTTGCCGCTGCCGGACGCTAAAGGCAACCGGTGGCGATAAAAATATTGTCTATTTAATAAACGACCGACAGGCGCCGATAGTTCTGGACATGCAAAGATAGCGGTTTTGTATCGACAAAAAAAGCTCGGTATCTATTTTTACCGAAGTTGTGTCGGTGTCGCTGCCGGTCAGTAGGTCGCCGGCGGAAGATCGTCGGGCTGTGTACCCCATGCGGTAGGAGCCGAGGTCATCTCGATTTCAAGTACTCCGCCCGTTGTTATATCATCATGAGTGATGTAGCTGCGGGTATAGGGGATGCCGTTGAGGGTCGCCGAAGCTATGTAAATGTTCCGGGGGGATGCATTGTGAGCCACGATGCGGAATTCTTTGCCGTCAGGAAGAGAGATTGCCGCTTCAGGGAATGACGGGCTGCCTATAATATAATAAGGTGTACCGGGGCAGACAGGATAGAAGCCGAGCGCGGCAAACACGTACCATGCCGACATCTGTCCGGCGTCGTCGTTGCCCGACAGTCCGCCGGGGGTGTCAAGATACTCGGTATCCATTATGTGACGCACTTCCCGCTGGGTTTTCCATGGCTGTGCCGCGTAGTTATACATCCATGCCACCTGGTGACACGGTTCGTTTCCGTGCCAATAGCGGCGTTCCGAGAACATGGAGTCGAGTTTCTCCACGTAGCGGTCGCGCCCGCCCATCGCTTCCATGAGTCCGTAGACATCATGGGGGGCATACCACGTGTAGTGACACGGTGCTCCCTCGGTGATAAAGGGGGCAAAAGAGGTCTCGTCGGCGGGCGTGTCGGTGAATGTTCCGTCGGCATAGCGACCACGCACGTATCCTGTGGCGGGATCGATGACGTTGCGGTAGTTTGCCGCGCGTTTCATCAGTTCGTTGAAGTCCGCTTCATGACCGAGACGGTTTGCCACCTGTGCGAGGACATAATCGTCGTAGGCATATTCCATCGTACGCGATACCTGCTCACGGCGGTGGTAGGCGTAGGGGACGCTGTCCTCCAGGGGTAGATAGCCGTAGCCCAGATAGGAGTCGAGAGCGCGGCGCCCCATGCCGTCACGATATTCCTTGTCGGTGGCGGGTGTCTCAAAGGCGTTTTGTCTCATCGCTTCATAGGCAGTCCCGATATCAAATCCGTCAATGCCCTTGATGATGGCGTCGCCGATTGCCGATATACAGTGGTCACCTATCATGGCGGCGGTGTAGCTGTTCCAGCATGGGAATATGGGTAGCCATCCTCCCTGCTGATATTTCAGGACGAGTGACTGCATCATGTCGGCGGCTTTATCGGGAGAGATGATGTTTACGAGCGGGTGCAGAGCCCTGTATGTATCCCACATGCTGAAGTCGTCATAATAAGCGTGTCCGTCATTCATTTTCATCACCGGAGTGCCGGTGGCAAATGCAGGATAACTGCCGTCGACGTCGTTCATCGTGCGCGGGAGAAATGATGTGCGGTAGAGGGCGCCGTAGAACTTGTTGACGGCAGCGCTGTCAGTGTCACTGACGGCAATTTTGCCGAGGTGTTTGCACCATATATCAGTCAGTTGCCGGCGTGTCAGGTTAAAGTCATCATGAGGTATCTCGGCATTAAGATTGGCGAGAGCGGCATCGATTGATGTGAATGAAGAGGCTGCTTTGACGATAACGGTCTCCCCCTTGTCGACAGTGAACGACAGATAGGCGCCCTCGTCGGGATGGTCGGCGAGCGACTTGACTCCATGCAACACCGTGTCAGCGTCAAACACTCCATAACCGTCAATATCTTTTTCAAGCTGAACAACAAAGTAGCCGCTGAATCCAGCCGGCTCCCCTTTGCCCTGATATATGCGGTGGACAGGATTGTAGCCTCTTATCTGCCGGCGGGCGACGTCGATTTCAACATATCCCTGGCTCTCGTCGCTATTGGGGGTCACGACTATGTGTCCCTGTCCGGGATTGTCGTATGTGAAACGGAATATTGCCGAGCGGCTGCGACCTGTCATTTCGGCGAGGATTCCGTAGTCATCCAGTTTTACAGCGTAGTAGGCGGGCGTTGCCGTCTCGGTGGAATGTCGGTAATGGCTTGCTCGCTCGTCAGCCAGGCATTTAAGCTTGCCGGCGACAGGCATCAGAGTCATGGAGCCGTAGTCCTGTGTGCAACCGCCTACGATCCAGTGGCTGTTGCGGAATCCCTGTATTGCCTCGTCGTGATAGTAATAAGGGGCGTCACACTTGTGTTCAGTGGCTTGAGTCTGCGGTGTCCAGAAATTCATACCGTTGGGTTCGAGTACGGCGGGAAGCGTCTGTCCGAGTTCTTCGGTTCCTTTTCCGAACATTCCCGCGGCACGTGTCTCACTGTGGGTCGTCCCCACGCGGGTTTCAATGGCTTCCACCTGTGGAATCGAAATGATCGCGGCTATTACGAGGTTGGTGAGTATCATGATGGATGTAACGTGTTTCAGAGGTTGATTGCTTTAGTGCAAAATTACAAAATAAAACCATTTCCGACAATCGGTTACAGCAGATTGTCCAGAGGTGGTGTCAATATAATATTCTTTCAATGGGCATGTCTTTAAGAAGTACCCTCTTGTCACTGTCCAGGAGATATAATACCGGCATAGCGGGAAGATCGTAGAGACCGTTTTCAAGGATATCGGTCTTGTCATATCCCACGATCCAGTTTTGCGGCATGTTGTCGTTTGCCCGTTCCCAGACATCAGGTTTTCCTTCGGCGTAAATGGCGACTACGGTCAGGAGATTGTTGCTTATGGCGTCATTGATCTTCGGGTTGGTGCGGATATTGTTCAGGATATCATTGCAGTGAGGACACTCAGGATCATAGAATATAAGGAGTATCGTCTTGGCATCAATCAAGGATAAAGACTGCAATCTGCCGTCACGATTTAAAAAATTAATGTCTGTAGCAATGTTCCCGGGACGGTTCAATGAAGCTATACGCAGGAGATCATCAGTTCTGAGCCGGATATGTTCCGGGATTCCGTTTATTTCTGACATTACGTTTAGTAATCGTATGAACAGATCCTCGTTGCGTACATGTGATGCAGGATCGTTGAGATAAATCCCGGCAATTTCAAATGCGGTTTCAAGAGCGAGAGTGTCGCGGCTTATATTCGTGAAAAATTTTTTAAGGGCTTTATCGGTAGATATGGAATCGGTCGATGGCATGAGACTGACTATATTGGTCACAACCTGTTCCATTGCATCACGGTCGTGTAACAACAGAGTGTCGTTATAGTCTATGCTGTCACAAAATATCTCAAGCTGTGCAATAGGCTCACTCGTGACGTGCTGTGATTTATCCTTGACGGGGCTTGAACATGAACCGATAATAAGTGTTGCAATTATCGGCAGGCAGAAATGTATAATAAATTTATAGACAGTCAGCATTGCAGTATTGTTATCTGCTCTGGTGCAGTTGATTACCGCCTTGTGGCGGGTTCCGGATTTAAAACGTTTAATCGATTTGTAAAACTAATAAATTTATTTCGTGCGTACAACGTAATTGACCTTCATTTAAGATTATTTATAAGGAGATTGCGGTTGTGCAGAGCTATGTGATTATGGAATCAGGATTATAGTAGCGGCAGCAGAGTATATAAAAAGCAAACCCGGGGGAACCTCACGGCTGCCCCGGGCTTTTCTAACGTATATAAATAGACCTAATCTTAATTCAGATTAAAAATAGCGGAGGAGGGGATTATTTACGGATAATCTGCTTGGTTACTTTCTTACCCTGCTTAACGATGTAGAGACCGTTTTCGGGGTTCATAACACGGATACCCTGGAGGTTGTAGTACTCAACAGGAGCATTCTCGTCAGCGTCAACAACAACGTTACCAACGCCACCGTTAGCTGAAAGCATTTCGAGTTTCTGGTCAGCCCAAGCGTGCCAGTAACCGTCACCGCTGTTAGCGTTCTTACCCATACCGAGCCAAACCTTGGTGGTTTCGGTGAGTTCGAATTCTACATACTGATAGTATTTTTCGGGCTCGTTAACGAAAGCAGCACCTGCTTCGCGCTCTGAACCTGAGTCGTTACGATAGATAACCTTGTTACGGGTTTCGTAGGGGATTACATCAGCCCAGTCACCTTCGAGGTTACCTGCGATGCGGACGGGGTTATTGTGGGGCATCTTGTCGAGGTCACCGTCGTTGAGTTCCCAGCAGTCTTTTACGCGGGTACGAACGTCGGTAGCTTCGTCGAGGTCACCGAAATCTTCAGAGAAGTTGAGGTCCTTGGGACAGTCAGCATTCTTAGACATGAAGATGTAAGCGTGAGCGTAGTCGGGCTGTTCGTCATAGTCGTTGGCGTTGAACCAGTCCTGGGGAGTACGGTTCATAGAGCCGTAAGCGCCTTCGGGACGGATGTCGCAGGGCCATTTGTGGTTGTAGTAGTTACCGGCAGCGTCAACCTCAGAACCGTAGCGGTGGAAGCAGAGCATACCGAAACGATACTTACCGGCGGGAAGTTCAACCTGCTGACCGTACTTGTAGGGAGAACCACCGCACTTACGGAATGTACCGGCACCTGAACCGTCTTTCTGGATATCGGGAACTTTTTCACCGTTGTCGGCGTTAACGCAGTTCCATGCACGTTTAGCATTGAAACCGGTAGAGAAGTCACCGTTTTCGATAGCAACCTCGCCGTTGGGACCAACGAGCTTGAAGTTGTCGAAGCAGCACCATTCATCCCAGAAACCGCCCTTGTTGACGATACCGATCTTGAGGTCACCTGCTTTGTCAAGAGTGTATTTAACAGTGTTAACAAATTCGCCGGCTTCGAAAGCAGCATTTGCTTCAGCCATAGAGTTGGGATCAGAACCTTCGTCGAAGAGACCCTTTACAGGAACTTCCTTGTCGTTGATATAAAGGAAAGCGTAGTGATGAGCGCCGTTCTTCATGTTTTCACGAGAGAAGTCGTTGTTACCGCAACGATAGAAAGCGTTGGCGGTGAGTGTGTATTCTCCGGCGGGCATGTCTTTAAGAACCTGGTAGAGGTTGAAAGCACCGTTCCAAGATTCACCTACGCCTTCGTTTACAGCACCGAGAACGCCCTGCCATCCGGGGAAGTAAGCGGGTTCCTGGAGATACTGGGCTGTTACATCTTCATATTCTGTGCCATATACGGGAGGAGTCGGAGTTTCGCCACCTTCGTCCTCATATTTTTCGAGTTTCTGGTCAGCCCAAGCGTGCCAGTAACCGTCACCGCTGTTAGCGTTCTTACCCATACCGAGCCAAACCTTAGTGGGTTCGGTGAGTTCGAATTCTACATACTGATAGTACTTTTCGGGTTCGTTAACGAAAGCAGCACCTGCTTCGCGCTCTGAACCTGAGTCGTTACGGTAAGTAACCTTGTTACGGGTTTCGTAGGGAATCACGTCCATCCAGTCGCCTTCGAGGTTGCCTGCGATGCGGACGGGGTTGTTGTGGGGCATCTTGGTGAGGTCACCGTTGTTGAGTTCCCAGCAGTCTTTTACGCGGGTACGAACGTCGGTAGCTTCATCGAGGTCACCGAAATCTTCAGAGAAGTTGAGGTCCTTGGGACAGTCAGCATTCT
>CAYTWG010000035.1:18722-24615 GCA_964442005.1 uncultured Bacteroides sp.
CGCCGTTCTTCATGTTTTCACGAGAGAAGTCGTTGTTACCGCAACGATAGAAAGCATTTGCGGTGAGTGTGTATTCTCCGGCGGGCATGTCTTTAAGAATCTGGTAGAGGTTGAAAGCACCGTTCCAAGATTCACCTACGCCCTCATTTACGGCACCGAGAACGCCCTGCCATCCGGGGAAGTAAGCGGGTTCCTGAAGATACTTCGCTGTTACATCTACATACTTTCCGCTTGCCGAAGCTGATACTGCTATTAAAGCAGCTCCGAAAAGAGAAAGACAGCTTTTCATGTAATTTTTGTTCATGTGTAATTAGGATTAATTGGTAAATTAGATAATTATAGGAAAATTAGTTTTTGTCTTGTTGAAGAATCAGACTGCCGTCGCGCTACGGGTACCGCCGGGACGGCAGTCTGATTTAAGGGTTTGTGTGGATCAGAGTCCCTGATATCCGGGGTTCTGGCTCCAGTTAAGGTTGGTTTCGAGGATACCGCGCTGGATAGGCATCAGACGGCGGTTGGGGTCTTTCACGCCTTCGCGTTCAACCCAGTGGAATGATGTATGCTCGGCATTGTCCCACTCTTTGTATTTGTTCTTCTGACCCCAGTCGTTCTCAAACATTCCGCAACGGATAAGGTCGTTACGACGCCAGGGCTCGAGGATGAACTCGCGTGAACGCTCGTCCATGAGATCCTGGAAAGTGAACGTACCGCTAACCGAGGGAGCGCCTGAGCAAGCACGCACCTGATTTACGAGGCTCTGAACTGACTCGCCGTTGGTGGCTGCTGCACCACGCATGATACATTCAGCCTTGGTGAGAAGAATGTCGGCATAGCGGAAGATAGGACCATCGTTAGCCTGCTGACGGTTCCAGAGAGAATAGTCTTCTTCACGTGGAGGATACTTGAAGCAACGGGCACCTTTGCGGATGTTAAGCATCGCAGTTCCGTTGGCAATCGAAGTCTTGTTGACAGCGGGTGCTGATTCATCTCCGAGAGAGTAAATCTTGGCATCGTCAAAATCAAAGTCGGCAACGTAGTTGAGCTGACCTATAAGTGTAGAGGGTTTATCGGGGTCTTTGTAGAACATGATGGGCTCGTCAGTCTTGTTGAAGTTGGAATCGAAAACAAACTGAGGACCGGTAAGGATCATTTCGTTACGCTCGTCGCCGGGGAGGGTGAAGCGTGCTACAGCCTCGGGGGTCAGCACGGTCTGTCCGGCAAGAGACTTGGTGTTTTCCCATCCGAGAGGGAAGGGACGGCAGAGACCTTCTTTCCTGAAGCCAAACCAACGGTACCAGGTGGTGGTTCCGTCACCCTTTGTAGCGGGGTCTACGTCGAGGGCGTAGATGAAGTCTTTAACGTGTACACCGTTGTCGGGGAAGAATTTCTTGCGGTAGCCGATACCTACTTCAAAGATGTGGCTGTTGATGATTTCGTCACACCACTTCACGCAGTCGTCGAGTTTCTCATTGGGGGTATTGTTGTCGACAGTAGTGATATCATGGGTATATACGCCCCAGTTGAGGTAAAGTTTCACGAGGAGAGCGGCAGCCATCCAGTAGTTGGGCTTGCCGTAGGTGCTGAGGTCATTAGCCTTGCTGAGTCCGCCTTCTTGAGAAAGGATGTCAAGGAGCTCGCTTTCAATCCATTTTGCAACCTCGGCGCGGGGTGCGCGCTCGAGCACTTCAGTTTCATCAAGGACGTGGTCCATGATGGGCACGTCGCCATAGAGATCCATCATCCAGAATGTGTAGTATGCGCGGATGGCGCGGAGGGGAGCTACGATGGGATCTTTCTGTTCGGGACCACCGTACTTGAGGATAATGGAGTTGGTATAGGTGTTACCTGAGATACACGGCTCGATAATACGGGTATTCCAGTTGTCGAGAGTGAGCGAGTGGATAGAAGCGTTGAGGTAGCGGCCGTCATCGAAGAAGTTACCTGCTCCGTAGCAGCAACCCATTACTTCGTCGCCCTGGTTTACCACACCTTCATTGAAGTCACGACCGAACCAGCCGTGGAGATAACGGTAGCAACCGCTGAATTCTCCGTCGACAACAATCGGGTTGTTGGGAATTTCAGTGTATTTGGTGTTAAGATCGGTGTCGAGATCGGTACATGCTGCTGTGCCGGCGAGTACGAAACCGAGTGAAAGAATTTTTATATATGATTTCATATCGAGTGTTGTCTATGAATTAGAAATTAATGGTAGCTCCGACAAGAACCTGACGGGTACGGGGATAGTGGTCACTGCGGGTATCGTGACCGGGATCCAGACCGCCGAGGTTGATTTCGGGGTCACGACCGGTGTACTTGGTGATGGTAAAGAGGTTGTTGCCTGACACGTAGAGACGAATGTCGCCGAGCCATCCGTTGAAGCAGTTACGGAATGTGTATCCGAGAGTGGCGGTAGCGAGCTTGAAGTAGCTGCCGTCCTCAAGGTAACGCTGCGAGGGATAGTGAGCGAGGTTGTCTTTAGGATTCTGGTCGTCTACAACTGAAGCCATTACGTTCTTACCCTGTGCGATTGAACCGATGTAAGAGAAGTAAGCGTGGGGTTCGTTGAAAATCTTCTGACCGAACACGCCGGTGAAGAAGATGTTGAGATCCCAGTTTTTCCATGTCAGTTTGTTGTCCCATCCCATTGTGAGCTTGGGCTGTGCGTTGCCCATGTAGATGCGGTCGTCCTGACCGGGCTGGATGGTCGTTTCGGGGTTGCCGTCGGCGTCGAGGATGTGGTTTCCTTCTGAGTCATAACGGTAGAAGCAAGAGAGACCCTGCTCGTTGTAGCCTGCCCAGTCCCAGAGGTAGAACGAGCCGATAGGCTTGCCCTCTACGATGCGCTGGGTGTTACATCCCTGAGAAAGACCGGGGAGGTTGGGGTCGTAGCGGTTGAGGATGCCGGCATTGAACTCGTCGTTAGAAACGCTGACAACCTTATTGTCGTTGTGAGAGAAGTTGAGCGAGGTCGACCAGCTGAAGTCGCGGGTCTGCACGGGGATTGCGTTGATTGAGAGTTCGACACCACGGTTGCGCATCTTGCCGACGTTGGCGGTAAGGGTGCCGACAGGGTATTTAACGGTTGATACGGGGTAGTCCCAGATCATGTCCTTTGTAGACTTGTTGTAGTATTCTACAGTACCGCTCAGTCGACCGTTGAAGAATGTGAAGTCGATACCGAGGTTGAGCATTGTAGTTGTTTCCCATTTGAGGTCGGGGTTGACGTTACGTGCCGCGTTGATGCTCTTGTAGCTGTATTCTTTGCCGTTTTCGTCAACATAAGTGAAACGACCGCCGGCATTGTAGAAGAAGCGTGCGGTGTAGATGTCAAATCCCTGAGAGTTACCGCTCTGACCCCAACCGGCGCGAAGTTTCAAATCATCGAAGATGTTGAGATCTTTCAGGAATTTCTCTTCTGAAATACGCCATGCGATTGATGCCGAGGGGAAGGTTGCCCACTTGTGGTTGGCACCGAATACCGATGCACCGTCGCGGCGTACGGCAGCCTGAAGCAGATATTTGCTCTTGAATGAGTAGTTGGCGCGGGCATAGAATGAGATCATGCGGGTATGGCTCTGAAGATTAGCCCAGACGGGATCGGTGTCCCAGCTGTTGGCCATGCCTATATCGTTCCAGCCGAGGGTGTCATCGTAGTAGTTGTAACCGCGGGCACCGAAGCCTTCGCCGTTTTTATGTTCTTCCCAAGAGTAACCAGCCATGAGGGCGAGCTTGTTGTCTTTGCCAAACTGCTTGTCGTAGTTGGCATAGATTTCCATAAGTTTGGTCCAGTCGTCGGTCACGTTGCGTGATGATTCGCCGTGACGGGTGTTGTTCTGCGACTGTGTCGAGGTGTAGTCCTTATAGTGGTAGTTCTGGGTTTCGTAGTTGAAGTTGGCGTTCAGTGTAAGTCCGTCGATGATAAGAAGGCTTGCCTTACCGGTGTACTGCATGCGCTTGAATGTAGCCATCGAGCGGTTCTCGTAGATAAGCGACAGGGGGTTGTAGTTCTGTGAGATTGTGTTGTCGCGGTACCATGAACCATCTTCGTTGCGAGCGGGCACGAGGGGAGAGTAGTAGTACATACCTTCGTAAACCGAACCACCCTGTATGCCACGGGGTACGCCCCATTCTTTACGGATATTGCCGTTGATGCCGAGACCGATGGTGAGGCGATCTTTAAGGGTCTTGGTCTCAACATAACCGCGGGCGGTGAAAAGGTTGTTTCCTACGCCACGGATGATACCGTCACGCTTGATGTAGTTGACTGAGAAGTTGTAGGTGGTTGTCTTGTTTCCGCCGGTGATTGAGAGGTTGTGGTTGGTGGCAAAACCGGTGCGCTGAACTTCCTTAGCCCAGTTGGTGTTGGCACCCTTGTCGTTGGGGATTACGATGTTGTTTTCGGCAGCGTATGCGCGGAGCTGGTCGCCGGTCATCATCTTGTGATCGCTGGCGATCTTTTCCCATGAAGCATATCCGCTGTAGGTCACGCGGGCGGGACCGTCGGCACCGCGCTTAGTGGTGACGATGATGACGCCGTTTGCAGCCTTCGAACCGTAAATGGCGGTTGCTGATGCGTCACGGAGCACGTCGATTGACTCGATGTCGCTCGGGGGAATGAGGTTGAGGTTTACGCCGGGAATACCGTCGACAACGTAGAGGGGTGAGGTCGATCCGTTGAGTGTCGATGCTCCGCGGAGGGTCAGTGAGTTGACACCGCCGTTAGGGTCGGAGTTCTGAACGACAACGAGACCGGGGACTTTACCCTGAAGGAGCTGTCCGGGATCGGTGTACGCTCCGACGTTGAGGTCTTTAGCGTTTACTGTCGAGATAGAACCGGTAAGGTCCTTACGCTGCATGTGACCGTAACCGATAACGACGATTTCGTCAAGGAGGTTATTGTCCTCTTTCAGTTCGACATTGAGTGTGTTGCCTTTAACGACGGCTTCAAATGTCTGAAATCCGAGGTACGAAAAGATTAGCGTCTTACCCTCGTTTACGTTAAGGGTGTAGTTGCCGTCAAAGTCGGTCTTTGTTCCGTTAGATGTTCCTTTTTCCAGAACAGTTGCTCCATACAGCGGCTCACCGGTGCTGTCGGTAACTGTACCGCTGACCTTTATCTGTGCAAAGGCGGTTGCGGTGTTGACCAGCAGCATTACGAGAATCATAGCTCTCGTGAAAGCCTGTCGGTGCAGTGATAGTAGGTTTCGCATGATGTTAAATTGGTTATTATAATTAAAGTGAATAATCTTTGTTTGCGGCTGATATGTCTTTCCCGGTCGTCGTTTCCATAGGTCAGGGGAAGCTGACTTCCGGGAGGGGTTTGTGTCAGGTCTTTATTAACACTTTGTTTGCTTTTTGATTTTTTTAGGTGAATTTTTTGAAATCATAGCCCTCTGGCGCTGATTTTGTGAATTGGTTTTAGATTGGGTTACAAAATTATTAACTCGTAAGATGATTTTAAAAATAATAATGTTAAATAACCTTAATGGCGCAGGGTGATAAACGTTAAATGTTCTTGGCTTTAAATCAGCAGTGTCGTATGTGCAATATGGGCATTTTGCCTCGTGCGGGGGATTTTATGGTGTTTTGTGTGAATTTGTGTTAAATATTCATGTGGGGAGGCGCTTAATTAGAAGTGTATTTTTAACACTTTTCTTTTTGGGTGCATATTTTTGTGTGTTGGGTGTGGGTTATGGTGGGCTCTGTGATTCCTGTTTGTTGTTGTCGCCGGATGTGGTTTTGGGGTGTGGGTGATGGGGTGCATGTGCTATATATAATAATGTATATATGGGTGATTTTGATGAATGGAAGCTGTTTTGAGCTTTCAAAACGTCAAAATATGTTTTTGAGCATAAAATTAACATTTGTTGATTTGGGTGGATGTCAAGGAGTT
>CAYTWG010000036.1:0-23657 GCA_964442005.1 uncultured Bacteroides sp.
GTTCAGGGTATCACAACCTGCCAGCTCCACATGCGTAAGTTCAAGGATGGTGACACTATCACTATCGAGCCCTGGCGCTCGGCTGCGTTCCCCGTCATCCGCGACCTCATGGTTGACCGTAACGCCTTTGATAAAATTCAGCAGGCAGGCGGTTACGTATCGTTCAACTGCGGCGGTGCTCCCGATGCCAACGCGACACCTATCTCCAAGGAGGTTGCCGACGTTGCCATGGACTCGGCTACTTGTATCGGTTGCGGCGCTTGCGTGGCTGCTTGTAAGAACGGTTCGGCTATGCTCTTCGTTTCGGCTAAGGTCAGCCAGTTTGCCCTTCTGCCCCAGGGTCAGGTAGAGCGCGCCCGTCGTGCCCGCGCCATGGTCAAGAAGATGGACGAGCTCGGCTTCGGCAACTGTACCAACACCGGTGCCTGCGCTGCCGAGTGCCCCAAGAGCATTCCTTTGAGCAACATCGCACGTCTCAACCGCGAGTTTATCAAAGCAAAATTCAAAGACTAATAAATACTTGATAAAATTTACTCAACCGGCATTATCATGTCGGAAATGTGCCGGCGACACCGTGAGGCGTTGCCGGCATTTTTTATAAAACCATCTATGTGCCGTTTTGAATAAAATTCGTATCTTTGTAGTCCTTTTAACATGCCGCGGAATTATATCTCCGCGCCATACGTTTTTTATGAATATGAGACACATATTTTTTTACTTCATCCTGCCGGTAATTGTGCTGATTGCCGTCTCGTGCGGCTCCCGTGGCTCCGTGTCCGATGATATCGCCGTCGCTGAGCGAGCCCTCATTCGTGGCGACTACTCCTCGGCTAAATCCATCAGCGACGGTATCTTTGAGTCGTGCGACTCCACGATGACAGTCAGCGACCTCTGCCGTCTCTCCATCGTCTACATGAAGCTCTCCGACCTCGCCGATGTCGATGACAACACCGCCGCCGCCACCACCTGCTACCGCATCGCCCTTAAGGTCGACCCTGACTCGGCTCGCCTTTTCTTTCGCAACCTCCCTGTCGAGGACACCCGCCATGCCGAGGTCGTTTCAACCCTCGAGCAGCTCATTGACGACCCCCGCGAGCTCGACCTCAGCGCTATCGACACCTCCTATGTTGACGACGGCGACTCCATCCCGGTCGACTGATCTCCTCCCCTGTCATTCACTTTTTTATTAACCCGTTTTTCTGCTTTCCTCTGATTGTGAATACTCCGTTTGACGCTCTCAAGACATTCCTTGACAATAATCCCGATCTTCCCACAGGCGACGACCTCCCGCAGCCCGCTGAGGCATCCTCTTCGCGTCCTTCCCCCGTCCGTCTCGACATCGTCCTTGAACGCAAGGGTCGCGCCGGTAAGACCGCTACCATCATCACCGGCTTCGCAGCAGGCGGCGTCGACGACGCCGAGGTGTCGCGTGTCGCCTCCGTCCTGAAGTCACGTCTCGGCACCGGCGGCTCGGCACGTGGCGGTGAGATTCTCGTCCAGGGTGATCGCCGTTCCGACGTCCTCCGTGAGCTTCAGTCCATGGGCTACAAAGCGCGAGTCGTCTGATCTCTGCGGTCTCTACCGCAGTCATTTGCATAAATCCACCCATACGCATATTTATGCGATTATCAATATCTTAGCACAGTGCCTATTGTTATAAGATGTTAAAAATTTTCTCACAGGTTAATAAATGTTAACGGGGGGGGGGTGAATTAATATTTATTAACATAGGCATATAGAATAATATATAGTTATATCGTAACTTTGCATTTGCTTTCAGAAGAAGGCGCTTTTTCTTGTGTAAATGTAGTAAGAAATTAGCCTGTTTTTAGCCGAAAGCGAAGTATATAGATATGAATAAAATGAGATATCAAAGATTGACTATGAAACTACCGATTAGGTTCCTTATATGTTGTGCGATTGCTCTGATGTTAAGTAACTTTACATCTTCTGCTCAGACAGTTGCACTCAAGACCAATATCCTGTCTGACGCCACACTCACCCTTAACGGTGCTGTTGAGGTCCGGTTTGCTTCAAAGTGGACCGGCGAGCTCGGCGGTAATCTCAATGCATGGACTGTTGACGGTAAGAACTGGAAGCAATGGTCAGTGATGCCCGAGGGGCGTTACTGGTTCTGTCAGGCATTCTCCGGACATTTCGTCGGAGCTCACCTCCTCGGTGGACAGTACAACTTCGGTCATCTCAGCACTGACTTCAAGTTCCTCGGTACCGACTTCTCCAAGCTCAAGGACTATCGCTACCAGGGTTGGATGGTGGGGGCCGGCGTCGCTTACGGCTACGACTGGATTCTCGACCGCCACTGGAACATCGAGGCTGAAATCGGTATCGGCTGGGTCTACACACGCTACGACCAGTTTGAGTGCCGCGACTGCGGACAGCGCATAGCCACTGACCGACCTCACAATTATTTCGGTCCCACCAAGCTTGCTATTAACTTTGTCTATACATTCTGATTCACGCCCTGTTCTGCATCAACGATCTATTTAACCGACAATTATGAAACGTATTTTATATATTATAATGAGTATCGCCGGGCTGATTCAGCTCTCAGTTCCGGCAGTTGCCGCCCGGAAGTCTGCCGACGAGCCCTTTCTCAAGGTGAGTAAAGTCAACGTCGGTCGTTACGACTCGGAGCTTGTCATCGCCATCGATATCACTCCCCGCATGATCAACCCCGGACGTGACCGCGAAGTCATCTTCACCCCGGTCATCCGTTCCGCTTCCGGCGCCGACAGCCTCGAGCTCGCCCCCATGTCGATTGCCGGTCGTAACCGCTATTACGCCCACCTCCGCAACCATGACCTTGCCGACGGCGCTAAAATCGTCCCCTCAGGCTCGCGTGAGAGCCTCGTCTACCGTGCCGAGGTGCCCTGGCAGCCCTGGATGGAGCGTTCGCGCGTTGTCATGCGTGAAGGTCTCTGCAACTGTTGCGACGCCCCCGTCCCCGTTGCGACCGACCCCATCGCCGACATCGACTACACCGTCACCCCCTTCATCCCCGACTATCGCTACGTGGCACTCACCGGCGACAGCGTCATCACCATGACCGCCGAGGGACGCGCCTACGTCAACTTCGTCGTCAACCGTACCGAGCTTAAGCCCGACTATATGACCAACCCTGTCGAGATCGGAAAGATCATCGAATCCATCGACCGCGTCAAGAACGACCCCGACGCCACCATCACCGGCATCACCATCAAGGGTTACGCTTCTCCCGAAGGCTCGTTCTCCAACAACGTCCGCCTCGCTATGGGACGTACGCAGACCCTTAAGGAGTATGTCCGCAGTCATTACAACTTCGACCCCGCCATTATGTCGACAGCTTTTGAGCCTGAGGACTGGGCAGGGCTCCGCGACTGGGTCGTCAGCAACGACATCGAAAACCGCGACGCCATTCTTGCCATCATCGACTCTGACCTTGAGCCCGACCCCAAGAACGAGGCGATACGTCGTCAGTTCCCCGCACAGTATAAATACCTCCTCGCCGAGGTCTACCCCTGGCTGCGTCACTCCGACTACACCGTGCGCTACTCCATCCGCACCTATGCCACCCTCGACGAGCTCCGCGCCGTCTTTACCTCGGCTCCTGACCGTCTCCGTCCCGTCGATTATCAGCGCCTTGCCGCTGCTGTCGAGCAGGGATCTCCCGAGTGGCAGACGATCATGATGAAAGCCGTCGAGATTCATCCCCTCGACGAGCAGGCTAACCTTAACGCAGCCAACATTGCAATGTCTCGCGGTGATCTTGCCGCCGCCGCTCGTTACGTAGCGCTCGCCGGCGACACCCCCGAGGCTCTTTATACACGTGCCGTCCTTGCTGCACGCCAGGGCGACGAGTCACGTGCCGCAGCGCTCCTCAACGCAGCCTCCGCTGCAGGTCTCGATATTGCCGCCGATGAGTTGCAGCGTCTCAACGAGCTCCGCTCTAAGACCGCTGTCACCTATCTCATCACCCCCGTCCCCTCCGAGTGACGGTCTGACGACGGTTTTTTGTCAAAAAAATAGTAATAACCCTTAATAATCAATAAACAGCGCAAATTATACATAATACGACACAATTCCGATACGCCATCGTGCGTTATCTCTATTCAATGCCGATTTTTTCACATTTTGAATAAATAGTAAATCAATATTAATAATTAAACCAATTAAATTTAACATGAACAATTTAAGCAAAATCTTTATGGGAGTAGCCGCTCTGGCTATGTTCTCATGTAGCAACGATGAGCCTGCTATTGACGGTGCTGACGATGTTGTTAATGGCGGTAACCTCGCCTACATGAACATCCGTCTCCAGGATGCCGGTGCACGCGGCGGTCGTTCTACCACCGACGGCGGTCTCGAATTTGGTAACGCCGACGAGCATGCAATCAGCGGCGTGCAGTTCTTCTTCTTTGAAAGCAATGGCGCTTACTGTGGTAAGGCTACCCCCTGGGCTGACGGTTATGACGGTGACAAAGATGATAATCCTAACGTCGAGTTCAAGGGCAACGCCGTTATCGTTCTTGACAAGGTGACTTCTAAGGCTTCTCCCAGCTATATCCTCACTGTTCTCAATGCTCCTTCATTTACTGCGGAAGGTACTCTTGAACTCACTGCAGAGAAGCTCCAGAACTGGGCAGAGGGTAACTACTTCGTAATGAGCACCTCAAGCTATAATGGTACCGATGTTCATCACAATGACGCTTACTACTATGCAACAGCTATTCAGGAGAGCGACTTTACTACTACTCCCGAAGAGGCAAAGAAACTTAAGCCCGTTGACATCTATGTTGAGCGTCTCGCAGCTAAGATTGAGCTTACTACTGATAAAAACCTTGCTTCTGTGACTATCGATGGCAAAGAATATTTCAAACTCGATGTTTCAGTTATGGGTAATGATAATGGTTCGCTCGACCAAGATGATAATAGACCCACCGGTGCTACCGACGTTTATATCAAGTTCAATGGTTGGGGTCTTACCAACACCACTAATACTTCTTACATCTCTAAACACATCGGTGAGTGGAAAGGTGCTAACCTCTTCGGCGATTGGAATGATGCTACCAACTTCCGCAGCTACTGGGGCAAGTCTATCATCTACGGTGGTTTCGACCAGGCAAAGGTTTCTGCTACAACCTTCCCTGCTCTTTCTAATAAAATTAATGAAGACTTTGCATATTGCAACGAGAACACTATGCCTGAATACACTTCTCCCCTGACTCAGGCTACTACTGTCCTCGTTTCAGCTCAGATTTGCGACGAGAATGGCAATGCTCTCGACCTCGTGCGCTACCACGGTCTCCTCTTCAACAAGACCGACTTCTTCAAGTATGTCCTCAACTCGGCTAATGCTGAGGGTAAGCTCAACTACTACGTGAAAACTACTACTGATGGTGAAGATGCTGAGGTTGTTACTTATGCTCAGGCTGATTTCTCTTGGTTTGAGTTCGCTCTTGCTAAACCTGAAGGTAAATCTGCTACCGGCGAGGTTGTAGTAGAACTTAACAGCGTAACTCTCCCCGAGCTTGCCGCCGATCAGGTGTTCTGCCAGAAGAATGCTGATGGTACATATACTGAAATCGAGCTTACTGCTGAGACTGTAAAGACTGCTCTTGATGAGTTTGTAGCCGGTTTCAAGGCTGAAGCTTTCACCGGCGGTAACATGTTCTACGCTATCCCCGTTGAACACCTCACCGCTTCAGTTTCTAACGAGAAATCTGACGAAGGTTACTATGGCGTTGTCCGCAACCACTGGTACCGCCTCGCTATCAACAAGATCGAGAAGTTAGGTCAGGGTGTCTTTGATCCCGACGGTGATGAAGAGATCACTCCCAAAGATGAAGATGATGAATACTACTACCTTGGCGCTACAATCAACATCCTCTCTTGGAAGATTGTTAACCAGGGCGTAGAGCTCTAATCATTTCCTTGATTATTATTAGGTAATTCAACAAGTCCCGTGCTTGCCCCGGTGAGTCCGGGACTTTTCCTCTTTTTCTCGCGTCGTGACGCCTTTTTCTGCCACGACAGCAACCTTTGAAACCTATTCCGCGGCGTGCCGCGTAAAACAACAATTTTTCCCGGAACAGTTTCCCTGTTCCCTCCTTATCGAGAAAACTACGAGCGGCGTTTTGCCGCCACTACATAACGACTCAACTGTAAACCCTAAAAAGGAATTAACATAGTGAAACACTTTACCGACATATTTACCGCGGCACGTCTGCGCCTTGCTGTCGCCCTGCTCTCTTGCGTTGCCATGGCGTCGTGCGACGGTCTTATCTATGACGATGAGGGCGATTGCGCTCCCTATTATAAGGTGAAATTCAAGTATGACATGAACCTGAAATGGGCTGATGCGTTCCCTAACGAAGTCAAGGAGGTCACTCTCTATGTTGTCAACGAGCAGGGCAAGATCATCTGGCAGAAACATGAGAGCGGCGAGGCACTCAGCGCCGACGGTTACCTGATGGATGTCGATGTCGCCCCGGGCAATTACACGCTGATAGCCTGGTGTGGCGAGGGACACACATCCCACTTCTCCGTCACTGACACCGACACTCACACCGATCTCGACTGTCAGTTGCTACGCGACTATGACGATGACGGCTCTGCAATCCTCCGTCACGACCATAGCCTTAATCGTCTCTACCACGGTAAGCTTGTGGCTCAGGAGTTCCCCAACACCCAGGGCGTCCATGTCTACACCGTCCCCCTCGTCAAGGACACCAACGAAGTTCACGTCGTGCTTCAGCACATTTCCGGCGAGCCCGTCGACAAGGATATGTTCACTTTCACCGTCACCGACTCCAATGGTCTCATCGGGTGGGACAACGAGCTCAAGGACGATGAGTCGATCACCTATCACGCATGGGCTACGCGCCAGGGCTCTACATCCCTCGCATCTTCAGGACGTGCCGACACCCAGTCGGCAGCTGTGGCAAGCCTGTCAGTGTCTCGACTTGTCAAAGGACAGGACTGTCGCCTCAATGTCCGCAACAACGAGTCAGGCGAGATCGTGTTCTCTGTCCCCCTCATCGACTATGCCCTCATGGTCAAGGGCAACTACGATCGTCCGATGGACGATCAGGAATACCTTGACCGCCAGGACGAGTACAACATGACTTTCTTCCTCGACAACGACAACCGGTGGTTCTCATCCTACATCTACATCGAGTCCTGGAAAGTCATCCTTCAGAACACCGGATTATGATATAACACACATAGTTAAATAATTGAGTTTAGTAATTCCAATAGAGATAAATGAATTTCAGCCACGACATATTATCCCGGTCAGCAGCAGTCTTACGGCTGTTGATGTCGGTCGTTGTCGCAGCAACAATCGCAACCGCTTGCTCATCGGTCGATGAGCCCGCCATTGCGCCTGACCGTGACCCGCAGAGGGCTACGGCGGGATTCCTGCTGTCGGTCAGCGGCGTCCAGTCCGGGGAGCGGGCTTCCCGTGCCCCCGGAGCGCTCGGGGACGCCTATGATCGTGGCGAAGGCTATGAAAACTACATCGACGTCTACAGCAGTGACTTCTGCTTCCTCTTCTTTAGCGACGACAACCTTTTTATCGGCAAGCTTGATGTAACGAGCGTGTTGCCCGTCGAGGATTTCAACTCTTCAAAGACCTATAGTGTCGTCGGCGACCTCTCTCAGGCTATTGTCGACGCCGGGAGTGTGCGTATCATGGCTCTCGCCAACTGGCACCACAACTATCCCGACCTCACTGATCTCGCCGGCAAGTCTCTCGACGACGTCCTTAATGACATTGCCTCGTCGCGTTATAGTTTCGACCCGTCGATGTCTCTCCCGTCCGAGAGCAACACTATACCGCTCTACGGTATAACCAATCTGATGACGCTCGACTACGATGCCATCAACTGCGCCCACATCGGCACCATCCATCTCCTCCGCGCCTTCGCCAAGATAGAGGTCTTAAACAGCGCCTCGAGTATCGACGATATCTCATCCGTGACTCTCACACGCTACAACACTGCCGGTTATCGTGCTCCGCGGGGCATCCGCAGTAAGGACGACTATGTCCACGGCAATTATGATCTTGACTACACCGACGCCAATATTCCCGCCGGAGTCACCGAGGGCGTCAACCTGCCATTTGAGCGTTCCGCGAGCAACCCGCGCAACTCGTTTATCGTCTATGTCCCCGAGTTTATCAACGCCGGTAAGGACTCCCTTGACCGCGCGCGCATCCACATAAACTTCTCCAAGGACCATGCCGAGATTCCCGACGTTGTCGAGTTCAAGTATTATCAGGCTCCTCAGGGACAGCCTGAGCTTGAGGGACAGCCATTTGACATCCTGCGCAACTACTGGTACCGGTTCACCGTCACCAAACGCCGCGACCTTACCGTCGAGGTGATCCTCGTCCCCTATGCTGAGTCGGTTCTAAACCCCGACTTCGGTATCGAGCCTCCGGTCGACGATGATAATATTAAGTTTTATGAGCCGGTACTTAATGAGCGCTTTGATGACATACTCTTCTATCGCAACGAGAGAAATGAGAAGTGTCTCACCCCCGACCTCCGTCCGCTACCCTACGATCCCGAAAAGACACTTGACCCCGTCACCGATTGGTGGAAAGTCATCTGCGAAATCGAACGTTTCGACGGAACTAAGCGCGAGATACTTTATTACTATTACGACCCGGTCAACAAGTTGCAGTACGCTCCTGACCGTAAGACGCCAGTCCGTGTCGTTTTCTCCTGGAGCGAGCCCGGATTTGTCTCCTATCTCGTCCTTGAGAAGAACGCAGCCGGCGAGTATGACTTCACCCCTCAGGCTTACTACCATGACAGTTTCCTCGGCTTGTGGTATGACCTCGCGCCGAAAAAGTATAACCACGTCGACACTGAGGGCTACATCGTCGACATGTCATCCCACCGGTACACAACCCAGCGCGGCACTCCCATCGCGTTCCAAGGCATCGATGCCGACCACGGTTATGCCGTCGATGCTTCCGGTAATCGTCTGAAATATTATGACGGCGACAGTAAAAAGGAGGTTGAGATCCTCATGAAAGGAATGTTGAAAACTACCCCTTTCCCGGCCCCTTGATTCTTTAATCAGTCAGTGTGACACGTTTTTTAGTCTGCAATTTATGAATATGACAGTAAAACATATATTTCACTTCTTGATGGCTATCCTCGTGCTCCCTTTCATGGTGGCATGTGAGGATCATTTTCCCGCCGGCGACTACGAGGTCGGCGAGGGGATGAGCATTGTTTCCGCTACTGTCGGGTTTGAGTCTTTCGGCGAGGTAGATCTCGATTCCCGCGCTTCAGGTACGGCAATCAAGTCCATCAACTCCCTTTATCTTTTCTTTTACGACGCTGAGGAAAACATCATTACTGACATCCCCGGCATCACCGATTCCGATAATGTCGGGTCGTTCATCGATGGAGCGGTGAAAATCTCCAATTATCGCGTCGACAACGTTAACAACGATCGTCCCGCCGGCGAGCCCGCCGGCACCGTCTCAGCCGAGACCAATACCCCTCATGCATCTTTCAGCATGCGTGTGCCCTACGGTCGTTACCACATCTATGCCGTCGCCAATGTCGATGTCTCCACCTGGGACAAGTCTCGCTATGAGACTGTCGACGCCCTCCTCTCCAACACTTTCGACTGGCAGCAGCCCGATGCGTCGGGTGACAATGTCGCCAGCAACAATCAGATGTTTGGCTTCTTCTCTGTCGACAAGTCTCTCAATGCCACCGACAAGGACGGAAATTCCCTCCGCTTCCCTGACAATGACGAGATCTATCAGTACCGCTCGCGGCAGCTGACCGTCATCAATAAGCCCAATCAGCAGCTCACCGCTTGGGTCAAGCGTCTCGCTTCGAAGGTGACCGTCGCCTTTGACACCCGCAAGCTCTATGACAACGTCTATATCTACATCAAGTCTGTCTCAATCAAGGACATCCCCCGCAATTGTGTTATGGGTAAGGATAACCGTCCGACCGATTATAAAAAAGATCTTTACACCACCGGCGAGACCTTCTACTTTGCCGGTGCCGATGCATCGCAGACCAATGCGCGAGACCATTTCCGCAAGTGGCGCGAGCTTAATTCCGGCGACTCTATCTATGGATACGCCTCTGAGGCTAAAGGATTTAAAGATGATTTAAAATCTTACGACGAGCATTACGCCTACGAGCACGGTCAGACAGCGCCCGCCCTCTATTTCTATGAAAACATGCAAGGAATCGGCAACGACCGTGTAAACAACAAGTTTCAGGATGCCGACGGTGATGGAGAGATCGATTTCCCCTATCCTGAAGATGGTGACCCGTCGACCGACTGGAAGGACGGTAAGTCGTGCGGCACCTATGTCGAGGTCGAAGGCTACTATATTAGCGAGGACTCCGTCCGTCCCGGACGTGGTCCCATCACCTATCGTTTCATGATGGGCAAGGATACTAAGAATGATTTCAACGCCGAGCGTAACCGACACTATAAGCTGACCCTTCAGTTCAAGGGCTATGCCAACGACATTGACTGGCACGTTGACTATAAGGAAGAATTTAAGCCCGGTTCTCTCGGTCCCGATACCGTGTATGTATCATATATGTACAATCAGGCTCACTCGTTCCCTATCCGCTCTACACCACGTCCCGGTTACCGCATGACCGGTGCTGAGACCGTCATCCTTGAGAACGAGTGGCGTCCCCATCTTACCGATGAGGAAGGTGGACAAAATGCTGTCGATTACCGCGGTTATGACTACTATAATAAGAAAGCTTGGCGCATGCAGGTAAATGCCGAAGGCGAGTATGCCAAATACAAACCCGCGAAATACGATACGGCGGCTGATGATCCGGATCGTAAAGACAATGCCCCCAACTGTGAATACGGTTGGTTATCTTTGCGAGATGTTTCTTTAGTGCAGATCGATCTTGAAGAGACCGGTTCATTTGACGGTATAAAAAATCTGATAACAAATGCCCGGGCACGATATTTTACGGCGTCAGACGGTGATACCGAGGGGTCCAACGGATACCGTACCTATAATGATATTCCTACCGATGTTACCGGAGAAAATGGATATACCCACTATAATCCTATGGACGGTGACTACACTGTTCACCACACCTATAATGCACATAGCGGTGAGCGCAATTATGTCCTCAACGTTCCCCTCTTTACACGTGCCAAGAGTATTGGATATAAATGGGCTGTGTATAGTGGCGCCAACCCCTTCTATGAGCATCAGCGTAAGGCTCGAATCCGCACTGTCATTAATTTTAAGAATGAGGCGGGGCAGACCTATAATGACACTGTTTATACTATCGTCATGCAGTCGAGGCGTATCGATAACCCCCGTGGCATCATGCGTGACTGGAACAACTTGGCTTCTTTCCGTGTCGTGCTCCGTAACACCGTGCTCGATCCCGATGCTACCCGTGAGTTTGTCCCGTTTGAGTCACGCGGACCATGGTCGGCGACCATCGAGCGCGACCCCTATGGTCTCGTGCGACTCACGCGCGGTTCGCAGATTGCCGTCGGTGAGGGTAACTCTGTTACCGGTCCTACCGGTACACGTATCGAGTTCACGTATAATCCCAACCGTATGGCGCCCCCTGACGGCGCTCTTGGAGCGGTGATCACAGTGCGCTATCATAATAATTCTTGTGTCCACAAGATCTTCGTGCGTCAGGGGTACGGTCCGGTGCAGTTCCATGATGGCGGTCTCAAGTGGTCAACCTTTAATCTCTACCGCGAGGGTGAATTTACGAAGTCTCCTCTCTCTCCCGGTAGCTTCTTTAAAAATAATAATAATTTTTCTTATGCTATAGCGGAGTCGAATAACTATAAGAAGTCTAAGACGCCGAAAACCAACGGATTCTGGGTTGATGAAAGTCCGGCTGCTGATGACACATATACTGTCCTGTTAAAGAACTCCCAACAGGAATATAAGTGGTCTGAAATCCCGGCGTCATTAAGCACTTCAGCATCGTTCGGTACCTTTACTATAGACGGTGTTACCTATCGTGTGCCGACTTATCGTGAAGTTTATGATGAGATGTTGAAACAGGGTGCCGAGGTGCAGTTTGCTTTCGGAATGGTGTATGCCGACGGTGCCGCCACCAATTCCAATTCCAGTGATGCATATAGCTATTATGATGAAGGTAATAAGGGGCTGCAAAACGGATGTGGTATGCGTGGAGCTATCGCCTGGTGTCTCGGACACGGCGACAACGTGTTCTTCCCCTTCGGTGCTTCAGGACATGGTAGGCGCACTGCTTATGAGTGGTACGCCGGTTCGAATGGAAGATTAGCGGGACGAGTCACAAATGGACTTCTTGCTTATGGTGACGTCCGCGGACGACTTGGTGGAGATAATAATGCGTCGGCTGCAGGCAGTAAAGGTAATACATGGGGCATGAATGCTACAAGTTCTCGACCTGTTGATGTTAATGATTACCGTCCGCTGGCTTATCGTCTTCCTGACCAGTACGGCGCTATTTATTGGTTTGATAAATCGCAGGACGGTTTCATGTCGCTTGACTTTAACTCGAGTAACTTTCAGGTCAATGAGTTCCCCACCGATAACCTCTCTATTTCTTCAGGACGTAACAATGGCGACGGTCTCCTCCTGAAACCCGTCGTCAACTAACCCCTACCGCCGCTCTCCCATATAATTCCCTCAATATCAACGCGAGGCATCGCCCTTAATCGCCCGTATGTAGGGACGCGATGCATCGCGTTAATATCCAATCCCCCCTCAATATCAACGCGATACCCCGCCCTTAATTGCCCGCCTGTAGGGACGCGATGTATCGCGTTAATATCCAATCCCCCCCTCAATATCGACGCGAGGTATCGCCCTTAATTGCCACCGGTAGGGACGCGATGTATCGCGTTATCATCCAATCCCCCCCTCAATATCAACGCGATACCCCGCCCTTATTTGCCCGCCTGTAGGGACGCGATGTATCGCGTTATCATCCAATACGTTACCCTGCAAATTTTACGGGGCGGCAGTTAACGCGATGCATCGCGTCCCTACCTCCGTGTGTAACTGTTCGTTTGTTCTCATTTACCCGCCTTCGCCGCATTGCGTTAATATTCTGCTTATTACGCGCGCATTTGCCGGGGTATTATCGGGCTGCAGTAGGGACGCGATGTATCGCGTTATCATCCAATACGTTACCCCGCAAATTTTACGTGGCGGCAATTAACGCGATGCATCGCGTCCCTACCTCCGTGTGTAACTGTTGGTTTGTTCTCATCTACCCGCCTTCGCCGCCTAATCGCTTCCCCGCCAATTAATGAATGAATTAATCGCCACCAGTAGGGACGCGATGTATCGCGTTATCATCCAATATGTTATCCTGCAAATTTTATCGGGCTGCGGTGTAGGCGAGGTATGCGCGGAGGTCGGGGCTGACGGGTGGCGGCAGAGAGGGGACGGCGTGGAGAGCGAGAGCGCGGGTGATGAGTATGTCGTCGTGGTGTCCCGAACGGGCGCCGAAAGAGCCGTTGGACTTCACTTCATACAGTGCGAACTCGTTGCACGCTTCGGCGTCGCGTTCCACAAGCGTCCCGTCGCGCAGAGCGGCGATCAGTCCGTTGACAATCATCGTCTTTGACGATCGGTTGGTGTGGAATCCGGGGCGGAAAGCGGAGCCGTCGGCAACCAGCCTCATGTAGAGATTGGAATACTCCTCCTCCACGACATTGAGGATGAAGAGGGAGTGATCGCCGTCGGTGTTCTCCGTCTCCAGTGTGTTGCTCTCGATGACAAGAAGCGCTTCGTCATACCATCGCGCTATCGCTATGCTCTTCCAGGCAAGGATATCGTGGTCGCAGTGTCCGCGCCACTGTGCCACTGTCTCAAGCTTGCCGGTGCTATGGTCCCACTTCATGACGGCGATGACGGAGTAGTCGCTCCTGAACGAACGACCTCCCACGTCGACGGCGACAACGTACCGGTTGGTGCCTTCACTGTCAGGCTCCGGAAACCGCCATATCTTCATGTCGCCCCCCGGTGACGGCTGGAATCGCATCGCGCGCATCGACTCGGGAGCCGTCAGCGTAGTGACGGCTGTGAAATCGCCCTCGGCAACGGGCGGCTGACATCCCTGCCGGAGCGTCTCGACCGTCGCCGAGTCAAAGACATTATGCCCCGTGTTGGTGAACGCCTCGACATCGTCGGTAGGATACTCCGCCTGCATCATCGTGTGAGAGGGATATTCACGACGCTTGGCATGATACCAGTTTATCATCTCGAGTGTCAGTCCGCGCTCCCAGAGCTGACGCTCGTAGGCATCCATCTCCTGCCACAGCCGGGAGGCATCGGCTACCGGCGAGCGGTAAATCTCTATCTCGTACCACGGTATCATCACGGCACGTTTGTCTGATTTTCCCGCACGTGAGCGCACCCATTCCGAGTGGAAATAATTGCCCACCCCGTTGGCGGTGCTCTCCATCACTATCATCGTGAGCCTGCCGGTGTTGATGGCGCCGCACACGGCTCGTACAAACTGCTCGGGCGAACGACGGTCGGAGTCACTCCAGAAGGCGACCTCCGACAGGTGGGCAAGAGCATAGTCGGCACCGCGCACCGCCTCCTGATTCTCGCTCGACCCGAGCGTCACGCGACAGCCGCGACCGGTGATCTCCCGCACGTTGATCGACCGCTCGAACGGTCGGAAACATGGCTCGGCATCCCCCTCCCACAGTTCCGGAGGATAGGAGGCGAGCATGCGCGAGTACATGCCGCGTATCGTTGCCGCCGTGTCCTTGACGTGGGCGCAGATAAGGGAATGCCAGTTGGTGAGATGCACCGTCTGGATCCAGGCCATGTACATCTGCACCAGTGTGCTGCCGCCCCACTGACGGGCCTTCAGCATGATGAGACGTATGGGGCGCCCGGCTCGGCGATCCTCCTCAAGCATGGCGGCGACACGCCGCTGAGGGGCGTTGAGTCGGAACGGGATCTCTCGTCCCGACATCTTGTCGCGCACTCTCACGCATGTCACACACCAGTATTCAAAGTCGTGGCGGCAACGCAGACGCTGCCACTCCACCCGGCTGCCGACATGACTGTAAGCCGGGTCGGAAACCATCTCGACCGGCACCAGGGCTTGACCGTCGTTGTAGCGGTCGGCGGCTACAGCCACTCGCTCCCCCGAGCATCCCCTCCCTTTCACCGGGTCAAAGTCGTCGGCAAGGGCTGCGTTGCGGCGGCGGTTTTCTTCTATTATCGCTTTTATATCCATTGATTTCATGTTATCATTTTTCCTGATTATTACTGTCAGCCGACCGTCAGGACAGCGTCGCGCAGTAAGGCGTCAGCCGTCAGAGAGCCGCTGACCGACACCGTCACGACACGTCGTGCCGGAGCAATCACACGCCATGACAGTGACCTGACGGGGCTGCCCGAGACCGACATATTGCTCATCAGCAGCGGAGAACGCCCTCCGTTGTCGCCGCGCAATTCTATCGTGCCTTCCACGCCCGAGGCTATAAGGGTCACGTCGACGGCTCTCACCCGTGGTACATGCACCGTGTCACGCAGGTCGACCACGGCTTCCCAGCGGCAATCGGTCACTGTGCCGCCGGTCTCGCTGTTGACCGTCAGCAGTCCGGCTGCGGTCGACAGCAGTCCCTCGCATCCGTCGCTGTAGACCGCCGTGACGGCGGGCAACGAGCGGGTGTACCAACGCGACATCTCTCGGTCGACAACCGTAGCGCCGGTATCGCCGCCGACTATCGACAGCTCGCCATAGCGCTGAGACCACACGAGTGCGCTCCCGCTGATCCCCTCGGCTACTGTCCTGACACGTCCTGACGTGATTATTATAAGGTCGCCCCCTGCGATCGCCGCTATCTGAGCGTCGGCTCCCGGGACAGTGGTCACGGCGTCGGGTGACACGGTGCCGCGGCAGTCGATCGGATGGGAATTGACGAGACGCCCGCCCGTGTCGGCTGTAATGACATAGATCCCGTCGTGACTGAATGAATAAAACCGTCCGTAACTGTAATTCCATGACACGCCGGGACGTAAAGCGCTCACGAGTCGTACTGACCGCCCCTCGCTGACTCGTAGTGCCGACCGGGGCGTGAGAGGGGTGTCGCCCCCTGCCGCTACGATATATCCTTTGTACTCCAGGCGCTTCTTCACTCTCGCCGGTATGATAAACGTGCCGTCGTAGGGATCGAGTGTCACCGGCTTCAGCGACGGCGACAGATAACAGGCAATCCCCGCCGACGGAACGGCGGTAAGGGGAAACACTCTGCGGCTCACACCGCCCGACGCCGACATGAACGTCACCGTCATCGTGACCGCCGAGGAGTCGGGATAGACAAGAAGCGGGGAGATAAGCCCCGGGGCGCTGTCGCTCCCCTCCGACTCGCTGACAAGCCGGCTCGTCCCGTCGTCAAGACTGACTGTCACCGCGGCGCGCCACTTGCCGGGCTGAACGGTCAGCGCGAAAGCCTCGAGTGGATAACCGTCAAAGAGTTCCACCTCGGGGTCGGCGTAGAGCGTCAGACCCGCCTCCTGACTGACGGTACGCGACAGCATCTGATGCGGTGCGCGGCACCGGGACAGCAACACGGTCGCCGTCCGGTCATCAGTCGCGGTATGGGAAAACCGGGTCGACAGATTCACGGTCGACGCTGCTGCGGGACTGACGGGATGTACCGTGCCTTCTGCGCCGAGACTCCCGGAAAACGGTCGGTTGACACGTGCCACAACGGTCATCATCGTGTCGGCGCGTGCCACTACCTCTCTCACCGTCGCCACGACCCGTTTCAGCGACGGTGCCATTCCCGCCGAGACGCCCGGCATGTAGCAACGTATCGAGGCTGCGCCACCGGAACTGAAATCGACAGCCGAGGGAGCTGTCCCTGTGAAATCTATAGGATGAATTACCGGCGACACCTCTATCTCCATTGCCGCCACGCAGTCATACCACCCGCCCGACACCGGCGCCGGCGCTCGGAAGCCGAGGGTGAACGCCGTAGCCTCGACCGTGGTTTTCTCTCTCGACGCGAGGGAGTCAAGGCTGCGTATGCTAACCTCTGACGTGACCTGAAACCCGTCGGCGACGCATATCATTTTCAGCGGCGAGACGTACAGTGTATCGCCCGACTCCGTCAGAAACCGGTAACGCGCCAAAACGGGCTGCAACGACAGCCCCTCAGCCGTCGCTTTCGACTCTAAGTCGCGGTAAGCCGCTGCCATGTCGGCTGTCAGCGCCTCGGCATCGTACTTGGAAAGTGAGGTCGACCGGGTGTTATATGTCCCTTTGAGGATACTCTCGGGGATGGTGGCGCGGAGTGTCGTCTCGCTGACAATACCGAGCCGCATGTCGGGGAACCGCGGCATTGTCCCCGACAGGGCAATGGATTCGCCGCTTCCGCTCGACAGCAGCTCACGCCCCGTCTCGGTCATTATCATCAACCCGCCGTCGAGCGCGACAGCCGAGAGGGGCGGGGACTCGAGCTCGCCGACGATCGCGGGCATCGGGAGGGGGACACCGGTATCGATGACGCCCAGTGTCGTCCCTGACGATATAAGGAACTTGGTCGCCGCCTCGTCGCGGCGGAAACGATAAAACGGTCTCATGGATGTGTCGCTGACAAGCCTTGGCGTGCCTGCCGGGACAAGCCCGTTGTGCAGTTTTCCCGCCGAGGGTCGCATGTTGTGACACACGGTTGTGCCATGACGCCTGGTCGTGCGGTTGTTGATGTCGCGCGCCGACGGGGTCAGGCTGATGTGTGATAGTTTCATTTTACGGCATATAAATATTGTGCCGCAAAAATAGAGTCTTGTTTTCTCAAAGATTGTCCATCATGTCACTTTCATGCGCCCCCCGGGATAGGACACTGCCGGTCGGGTCAGCAGAGATACTTGCCGAGGACGGGAATTTTGCGCAGCACGACTGTGACGGCGAGCGACATGGCATACACCGCCGGTGCGAAGCTCCACCCGGCTTTCAACTCCGGACAATAGCTGTCTACGATATAGACGATTATTGCGTAGTGGACAAGATAGATGCCGAACGAGTTGACCGACAGGAACCGGAACACTCTTGCCGTCAGCGATTTCTCGTCGGTGTGGCGGAACATGGCGATGATGACGAGGACACACACGGCGCTCCATGCTACCGTGGCAAGCGACAGGTCGGTGTAGAGCAGTTCGCGCGAGTGTCCGCGTCCGACGGCATAACCGTGGAGCGCCGCGGGGAGTCCTATTCCTATAATAATCAGAACCGGAAGCACCACTTTGCCATAACGCTTCAGAATGGTATCGGCATGACGGAACAGCCACGATCCGGCGATCGCCACGCCCATGAAATTGTAAAACAGTCCGAAGATACCATTGACTCCGATGGTCAGGTCCCACCGCTCGGCGACGTAGGGGAGACACATCGACAGCAGCCATATCCCTAAAAACCACCCGAAACTCCTGCCGTCAGCGCTCTTTATCCACGGCGAGACAAACGGCATCATCAGGTAGACTCCGGTGATGGCATAGATGAACCATCCGGGCGGGAAACTGGGGATAAACAGGATGCGCTTGAACGCCCAGAGCGTATCCTCGCCCGACGCTCCACCGAGCAGGCTGTCGAGTACGATATAGACCGCCGACCACAGCAGAAACGGGATGCCGACCCTCATGAAACGGTGGCGGTAAAACTTACCGTAGCCGGTCGTGACAGGCAGCAACAGTATGCCCGACAGCATGAAAAGCATGTCGACGGCGCTTCCGCTCCCGAGCAGCCACGCAAACTCGCCAAGGCTCCCGGGCTCGAAATGGCAGGCATGTTGCATGACCACCATCATGATTGCAATTGTCCTCACGACGTCGAGCGACACGACACGTCTACCACCGTCGGCGACATCCTTCTTTATCATCTTGTTCTCTTTATTTCTTAATCGGTTCAATCAATCTGATTAGATCGGTTCAATCAGTCTGTGAGGTCACAGCTTGTCATAAGCTGACAGCGACCGGCGCAGTTCGTCGACAACCATCGCCTTGAGTTCCGGCGGCTGTAACACCGTGACACGGGCACCATGCGACAGCAGCTCCTGCACGAAGTCGGGGGTGATTTTCATGCGGTAGCTGAAGATCGAGAACTCGTCATGTATCATCTCCTCCTGGCTGTGGTGCAACGGCAGGGCACGGAAATACTTAGCCTGCCGCGAGTCGACCTTGAGACGTATGTCCTTGACCTCGCCGTGGGTGAACACTATGCCGAAGCTGTCATTGAAATATGTCTCGGCATCAAAATCGGCAGGCACCTCGAATGTCTCGCGCTGAAGGGTCGGCGTGAGCATGCGGTCGAGTGCATAGGTCTTGATTGCCTTGTCTTTGACGGCTCGTCCGGTGACATACCACCGCTGCTTGAAAAGTTTCAGGAAATAGGGCTCGACGATTACGTCGCGTGACGGCGACGTGCGCGTGTAGGGCGCGTAATCAAATTTCAGCGGGTGATTTTCCTTGATGGCGTCGATCACTATCGACAGGTGCTCGCGCGCCGACGGCACGTCCTCCAGAAATATCCTGTCCATCACCTGCCGGGAGTTGCTGAGCGCACTGTTCATCGCCGTCGTGTTGAAGAGCCAGTTGGTCACGCTCTCGCTGTGATCGTCCTCGTCCTTGATGTAGTACTCGAAGGTCGCCGGGTCGCACTCGATCGTCAGTTTGAACACCTCCTCGATGGCTTGACGGTAGTTGTAGAACGTGCGGCGCGGCAGGCTCGAGCCGTCGGAGTAGGGCGACCGCATCCAGCACGCGTTAAGTTCCTCGCGCGAGATGCGTCCGTAACGTCTTATCGTGTCGACTATCCAGATGTAGCGGTTAAGCAGGTCTCTTGCCATGGTCGTGACGTCCGATTGAGAGTAACAGCAGTCCGATGACGGTCACGCCGGCATTGATCAGCAGCAGCTCAAATCCCGTGTGATAGTCAAACGCCTTGACAAGCGCCCACTGGATGACCCACGACAGCGCCGGAGCAAGCACACACACCACCGGTACCCAGCGGTCGTGCACCGGTTTGGAGCAGAACATGCCGTAGACGAAGAGTCCGAGAATGGGTCCGTAGGTGTAGGACGCGAGCGTGTAGACGGCGCTGATCGCATCCTGGTTGCTGAGATAGTAGAACGCTATGATGACAAGCCCCATGACTACTGACATGGCGATGTGCACGCGCTTGCGTACACGGGTCAGCCGTGCGTCCTCATATCGCTTGTGTCCGTCGAGGATGTCGACCGTGAACGAGGTGGTCAGCGATGTCAGTGCCGACCCGGCTGCGGAGTAGGCGGCGGCAATCAATCCCACGATAAACAGGATGCCGACAACCAGCGGCATTGAGTCGTGGGTGGCGACGAGACTGAATATTTGGTCGGTCTTTTCGGGATGCTCGATGCCGTTTTTCGACAGGAACATGACGAGCAGCGTTCCGAGTATGAGGAACAAAGCCACCACAAAGAACTGGAGCACGCCGCTGACGAGCATGTTTTTCTGACTTTCGCGCGAATCCTTGCAGGCAAGCGTGCGCTGCATCATGTCCTGGTCGAGACCCGTCATGGCGATTGCAAGGAACACGCCGGCGATAAACTGTTTCCAGAAATAGCTGGCGCTCTTGGGGTCATCGAAGAAGAACATGCGTGATGTCTCGTGATCGCCGATGTTCTTCACCATGTCTCCGAAGTTGAAGCCTAAGTTGCGCGCTATGAAATATATACACAGCACGACCGACATGATGAGGCAGAAGCTCTTGAGCGTGTCGGTCCATATCACCGCTTTCACCCCTGCCTGGACGGTGTAAAGCCAGATGAGGGCTATCGTGACGATGACGTTGAACTCAAAGGGGATATGAAGCGGATGAAACACAAGTTCCTGAAGCACAACACATACTACGAAGAATCTTACCGCCGCACCGAGCATCTTCGACAGGAAGAAAAACCAGGCGCCGGTGCGATAGGTGCTCTTGCCGAACCGGTCCTCGAGATAGCCGTAGATCGATATGAGATTGCGACGATAGAACATCGGTATCAGGACAAACGCTATGAGGGCGTATCCGACAATGAATCCGAGTATCATCTGAAGATAGGAGTAACCGCTCCCGACAACCATGCCGGGAACCGACACGAAAGTGACTCCCGAAATGGCGGCGCCGATCATCGCAAACGCTACCAATGGCCACGGGGCGCGACGGTTGCCTGTGAAAAATGTCGAATTGTCTGATTTTCTTGATGCAAGCCACGAGATGCCGAGCAATATGGCAAAATAGGCTGCGATTGTGATAATTACTATCCAGGGAGACATGTGAGAGATTGATTTATAGGTATTTGAATATGATAATTTCTTTGGTTGGCATGCGCGGTCATTCGGGATACAGCAGATAGGGTCGCCGCTGCTCTCTGAACCTGTCTACGGCGTCTTTCCACGTGAGTTTTATCGTTGCGGCGTCATCGCCACGCTCTATCATCGCTCTTATGGTGCCGTCGCCTATAAGTTTTTCAAAAAACGATGTGAAAAAGCCCTCGGCAGGCATGTTGCGGTAGGCATCGATAAGATATTCAAGATTGACGCCCCCCGCTATGATCTCTTCCTCGTCAAGCGAGCGCAGGTCGTGTCCGTGACACAGTTTGCCGAGTTGAGGCGGCTTCTTGGCACCCGGCATGCTCCGGGGCGTGAATGAGTAGTCACCCCCTTTCATCGCCGGGTGCCCGTAGATTTCAAACGGGCTGTCAGTTCCGCGTCCGAGACTGACCGGCGTTGCCTCGAAATAGCACATCGAGGGGTACAGATAGATGGCTCGCATCGACTTGAGATTGGGCGACGGCGCTATCGGCAGACGGTAGCGGGTCGAGTGAGTGTAGTTGTCACAGGGGATCACCGTCAGCCGGCTCCGGCGACCGTCGGTCAGCCAGCCTTCGCCCGAAGCCATCCCGGCAAGCTCGCCGAGAGTCATTCCGTGGACCACCGGTATCGGCAGTCGTCCTACCCCCGACGCATATTTCATGTCGAGTACCGGTCCGTCGACCGTCATGCCGTTGGGATTGGGACGGTCGAGAACGATAAACTCCTTGTCAAGCTCGATTGCTGCGTTCATCAGGTCGATCATCGAGCAGTAATAGGTGTAAAACCGTAGACCGACGTCCTGGATGTCGCTCACGATCACGTCGATGCCGTCAAGCGATGTCCATCCGTGTTTCTTCCCGTCATAAAGCGATGCTATCGGTATTCCCGTCGCCGGGTCTACGCTGCTGCTCACGTGTTCGCCGGCATCAGCTGTGCCTCTGAACCCGTGTTCGGGCGAAAATATCACTTTGACATCCACGCCGTTCCGGAGCAGCAGGTCGAGCACGTGAGTATCACCTACCATGCCGGTGTGGTTTGAGAACAGCGCCACGGTTTTGCCCTCGAGCAGAGGAAGATACAGGTCGGTACGTGCCGCGCCGACTGTCACCTCTCCTTCTGCCGAAGCCGTCAGGAGGGCTGTCAGCGCCAGGACTATTATAGTTAGAAATTTTCTCAAATTATCTGCTTTATTAAAAATATGATACACAAAGATAGTGTAAAAATCCTACATTGCTGTCCCTAAAATATAAAAAATGACTAACTTTGTATTCCGATTACATGTTTTCAACTAACTATCAAGATTATGCAGAAAGTCAAGCCAAAGAAAGCCCTGGGGCAGCATTTCCTGACCGATCTGAGCATCGCGCGCCGCATTGCAGCGACACTTGATGACTATCGGCATCTGCCTGTGATTGAGGTCGGTCCCGGCATGGGGGTACTCACTCGTTTCCTGCTTGACGATGGTCATGACGTCAGGGTTGCCGAGATCGACAGCGAGAGTGTCGCCTATCTCGACGAGCATTTCCCCGAGTTGAAAGACCGCATCATCGAGGCTGACTTCCTGAAAATGGATCTTGACAAGCTGTTTGAAGGTCGACCGTTCTGTGTCATAGGCAACTATCCCTATAACATCTCTTCCCAGATATTTTTCCATGTGCTCGACTACAAGGACTCGGTCGTGTGCTGCTCGGGCATGCTTCAGAAAGAGGTTGCCGAGCGCCTTGCGGCTCCCGAGGGCTCCCGCACGCGCGGCATCCTGAGTGTCCTGCTCCAGGCGTGGTTTGACATTGAGTATCTCTTCACCGTCAGCGAGAACGTTTTCAACCCGCCCCCAAAGGTCAAGTCGGGAGTCATCAGGATGGTGCGCAACGGTGTCACTTCGCTCGGCTGCGATGAACGCCTTTTCAAGACCGTCGTTAAGACCACGTTCGGTCAGCGCCGCAAGACCCTTCGCAACACCGTCAGGAGCCTTGTCCCTCCCGGCACCGTGTTGCCCGCCGACTCCCCGCTGCTTGCCATGCGCCCCGAGCAGCTGTCCGTAGCGCAATTCATCGAGTTAACCAATTTAGTCTCTGACCTCCGCAACTTACAGGCATGAAAGAATATACTCCCGAATATCTTGAACAGATACGCGACATCATAGCAAGCCACGATGACGAGCGGGCTCGCCAGGAGCTTGCGCAGATGCACCCTGCTGATATTGCCGAGCTATATCAGAATCTTGATCTTGAAGAAGCCGAGTATCTGTATAAGCTGCTTGATGATGACACGGCAGCCGATGTCCTCATGGAACTCGACGAGGACG
>CAYTWG010000037.1:0-23414 GCA_964442005.1 uncultured Bacteroides sp.
CGACCGCTCGATAATGAACGTATGCTTCGTCATGAAACCCGAGTATGCTGAACTTGAAAAGTCGTTTATCGACTTCGCCACCACAAAGGGTATCGTCGGCATTAAGGGACACCGCTCGGTAGGCGGCTTCCGCGCATCGCTTTACAATGCACTCCCGATGGAAAGCGTCGATGTGCTCGTTGCATGCATGAAAGAATTTGAAAACAACCATTAATCCTCACGACTTCAGTTATAACTATGAAAGTACTTGTAGCTACTGAAAAGCCGTTTGCCGCAATAGCGGTCGACGGAATCCGTGAAGTAATCGAGGAAGCCGGCTATGAATTAAAACTGTTGGAGAAATACACCGACAAGCAGCAACTTCTCGATGCAGTTGCCGATGCCGACGCCTTAATCATACGCAGTGACAAGGTTGACGCCGAGGTGTTTGACGCAGCTCCGCAACTCAAAATCGTAGTACGTGCCGGAGCCGGTTACGACAATGTAGACCTCGCCGCAGCGACAGCCCACGGCGTGTGTGTGGAAAATACCCCGGGACAGAACTCCAATGCCGTAGCCGAGCTTGTATTCGGCATGACGGTAATGGCTGTGCGCAATATGTATAACGGAACATCGGGCAGCGAATTGAAAGACAAGACGCTCGGAATCCATGCATTCGGACAGGTAGGACGCAACGTAGCTCGTATCGCTGAAGGATTCGGTATGAAGGTAAGCGCCCTCGACCCCTACTGCCCCGACGAGGTGATGACTCAAGCAGGTGTGACTCCGATACACTCCCTGACCGACCTCTACGCCGGCAACAAGTTTGTATCACTCCACATCCCCGCCACCCCCGAGACCATCAAGTCAGTTGGATATGACCTTGTCACACTGATGCCTAAAGGCGGTGTGCTCATCAACACGGCACGTAAGGAGGTGATTGACGAGGAGGGACTCATCAAGGCACTCCGTGAACGTCCCGATCTCAAATACGTTTCCGACATAAGCCCCGTACTCGCCGACAGTATGAAAGAAGAATTCGGCGACCGCGTGTTCTTTACTCCCAAGAAAATGGGAGCGCAGACATCTGAAGCAAACATCAATGCCGGCATCGCCGCAGCTCGTCAGATCGTCGCATTCCTCCGTGACGGCATAGACCGTTTCCGCGTTAACAAATAAATCGGCATTCCCTACCGGTTTACACCGTATATAAGAGGTGTGATTCCTGCAATGGCATCACACCTCTTTTGCATTACTGATCACACGTTTGTTGCAATCGCATAACTGCAAATAGGTATATCGACATACCAATATACCTGATTTTAGGTATGGCAACGCGAACACCGGTCAACTAGCTTTGCACACAGTTTAAACAAAACATTTCCGTGTGCATAACATGACATATAAACTGTCGCGTATATCTGTAATCCTTTTAATCATTTCGCTGCTGCCGGTAGTCGCTACGGCGACCCGCCGTGTCGTCACCGTGACGGTTTCGGACGGTTCCGACGGGACAGCTGTCGAGTTTGCAGGCATCGCGGCAATCTGTGGCGATTCAAGGCTGGGACACCTGACCGACAGAAACGGACAATGCACTCTTCACATCGACACACGAAAGTGGGACATAACAGCGACTGCTCTCGGTTACTCGCCGGTAAACGCCTTAATCGCTCCGGGTAACGACACTACCGCAATCAATATCATCATATATCCGAGAGAAAACGCCATCGGCGAAGTAATAGTAACGGCACGCGAGTCGGCGGGAATGTCTACAGCCTCAGTCATTGACCGCACGGCGATGGGGCATCTGCAACCATCAAGTTTCACTGACTTGCTGCAACTTCTTCCCGGGAACATATCCTCAGACCCTGTAATGGGAAGTGCCAACCTGGCACGACTACGCACTGCAACCAATGTATCAGACAACGACAACTATAATGTATCGTCATTAGGAACCGCATTTATCATAGACGGTGTTCCGGTCAATACCAACGCCGACATGTCATCAACCCCCGATGCCACACAATCAGGTAGAATGACTTCGGGAAAAGGTGTCGACATGCGCTCAATATCAACCGATGACATCGAGAGCGTCGAAATCGTACGCGGCATAGCATCAGCCGAATACGGCGAAATGTCATCAGGCATCATAAACATTCGCCGTAAAAGCACTGTCAGCAATCTTGAGGCAAGATTCAAAGCCGACATGCTCAGCCAACTGTTCTATCTCGGAAAAGGCATAAAAATGCCCGGAGACGACTGGGTTATAAACCTATCAGCCGACTACCTCGACAGCAAAATAGACCCTCGCAACAGCCGTGAAAATTTCAAGAGAGTGACCGGATCTGTTCGAAACAGTAAAAAGTGGCGACCGGGTAATCTGACATTGGGCTGGAACTCGGCTATCAATTATAGCGGAACGTTTGAGCGTGACATCAATGACCCAGACCTGACAATCAATAACACGATTGACAAATACACTTCTGACAAGCACTCCATATCACTGACCAATGCGCTTCAACTCACCGCGTCAGGAGCGTCAGCGTTCCGGTCAGCAATCATCACAAGCGGCATAAGCTACAGCAACAATCATCTACATCAGGAAAAGACAGTAGCGAGCAGCCGCCTCTATCCCATGCCTGTCTCTATTACTCAGGGTGACAACTACGTAGGTTATCTTCCTATGATGTATGAAAGTGTATATGATGTCTACGGCAAACCGTTTACTGCATTTGTAAAAGGGGACGCACGATTCAGCTATAACAAAGAAAATCTTTCGGCAAATATCAAGGTAGGAGTGGAATGGAACATGTCAAAAAACTATGGAGAAGGCGCTGTCTATGATCTGACGCGCCCGCTCACAGCCGGCAATACGGCACGCCCGCGACCATTTAACGATATCCCGGCAATGCATCTCCTCTCATTCTATGCCGAGCAACTGTCGACACTCCGTCTCGGGACCCACTCTATCGAGATTCAGCTCGGTCTGCGAGAGACCCAAATGTTACATCTTGACCGACAGTATTATATATCACTCCGACCCTATCTCGACCCTCGTGTCAACATTAAATGGTCTCCATCTACAATATTTGTAGGAAGCAGTCCTCTTTCTTGGTCGCTGAACGGAGGTATCGGACTACACACAAAGATGCCGGTTGCCTCAATGCTCTATCCCGACAAACGATACTCTGACTTCACTCAACTCAACTATTTCCACAACGAGGAGACTTACCGGACCATGAACGTAAAAACCTATGTCGAGGACCTGACCAACTATGACCTCCGCGCAGCCCGTAATCTGAAATGGGAAATAGGCGGCGATATAACATTTATGGGTAACCGCCTGTCAGTAACGTTATTCCGCGAGAATATGACCGACGGATTCCGCAATGCCGGATACGTCAGATACTATACCTACCGGCGCTTCGATGCAAACGGTTTTGATCCATACTCGGTCAACCGAGCCCCTGTTATCGATGAACTCCCCTACACTACCGATACCCGGCTATCGGTAATCTCAGCACCATCCAACTCAAGCCTTGAACGTAAATCGGGCATTGAATACACGTTCAGCTCACGCCGCATCCCCGCCGTCAGGACACGTATTACCGTGTCAGGCGCATGGTTCCGTACGACACGCTATAATAGCGAGCCGCTATGGTACAAACCGTCAATTATTCTTAATAATAAAGAGATGTTCTATGCCGGACTATATGATGACCGTGACGGTATGAGATACGAGAGCTGCAACACAAATTTCACTTTTGACACGGATGTCCCGAGACTGAAACTCAATTTTTCCGTAACGGCACAGACTATGTGGTACAGTTCAACACAGACACTATATCGCGATGGCGTACCTACACACTATGTCGGGACCGACGGCGTCATTCTCCCCTTCACCGACACGTGTGCTGACGATCCATATCTTAAAAATCTCATACGCAGTTACTCAGCGACAGCATTTGAACGCCACTCTATCCCGTTTGCCACATCATTCAACATCAAGGCTACTAAACGTTTATGGAACGACCGCATAGGCATAGCCCTATATGTAAACCGTCTCCTTGACATATCCCCCGCCTACAAGCTGTACGGTGTGCTTCACCGCCGATACACATCCCCATATTTCGGAATGGAACTGAATATCAAACTATAATAAATCACATCAACATGAAAAAAATCAACATCATTCTCAGTGTAGCCTTCTTGGCTTCTTCAGTACTGACTTCCTGCGACAGCGACGGGAAAGATGCAATTCATTACAACAATGTCACTATAACGGACATTTATCCTGATGACGCATCATCAGTAACACCCGTGTCAGGCATTATCAAGTTTACGGAGTTGAACACATCGACAACATCATCGTTCCCGCTCCCGGCTGCCGAGGGAATTGTCCTTCCCGACGGAGTATATGACGCAGAAGCGACCCTTGACGTATCCTACACTCCGTCTGCCGGTGATGCCGCCACAGTCACAGGTACCATCCGTGCTACAATATCGGCTCATCCTCTTACCGCCGACAGTGAAATCTCTCTTAAATGGTTCTTTTACAATCCCGCCGGCAGCCTTGTATTCAGTGAAATTTACTGTACCGGGTCACTCAACGCGACAGGCACCAACGGTCTGAGAGACACATACTTCAAAATCTACAACAATACCGACTCGATTATATATGCCGACGGTCTCGCACTTGCCGAATCAGCATTTGTCAACGCCAAAGCAAGCACATTTGAAATACTGACTTCCGAGAACGACCGCAATGTCAATTTTACGGCAGGCACCGTATGGGTCATCCCCGGTTCCGGCAAGGACGTTCCCGTTGAACCGGGCAAATCAATCACCATCGTTGACCAGGCTATCGACTGGAATGCACAGGTGCCGGGAGCCCTGAACCTCACCACAGCCGATTTTGAATGGTGGGATGACCATGCTCAGGACACCGATAATCCCTCGGTTCCTAATCTTGACAAATGGTACAGTTACAGCGCTACGATATGGATTGTATCCAATCAGGCAAACCGCTCATACGCACTCGTGCGCTTCCCCGAAGGCATGACCGCCGAAAGTTATCTCAGCAACTATCATGGCGGATATGACTACATCGGTTCAACCGGTAAACAGATGCATAATGACAAGGCTTATCTCATTCCTAATTCATGGATTGTTGACGGTGTAAATCTCAGCAATAAAGAGACATGGGTACATGGGGCTCTCGGTGAAGCCATCGACTTGAGCTATGCTTCGGCGGGTGATATAAACCGAGATCCCAACCGATTCGGGCATAAATTCAGCCGTCGTGTCGCAGCCGAAACCTCAACCGGTCGAATTATCCTCACTGACACCGATAATTCAGCCGTTGACTTTGAATTTGTACCAGTGAAATAAATCACCTCTCACCAATTAACCCGATGCTAAAACACTTCGTCACTCCGGCATGTCTACTCTGTACAGCTATAACTACGTATGCTACAGAGACATTTCTACGACACGTCGTCAACAGTCTAACACCCGAGACAGCCGTCTTTGATGCAATCTATTCCGACAATGCCGCCGCAATGGTCGTCAGTCGTGACTACTCAATTACAACAGTGGTTGCCAATGGTGCTATAGAAAAGAGAGACGAAGCGTTTTGCATCGAAGAGGGACGGGACCGTCATGGTGTAACGGCAGGAGTAAATTCGTTTATCGTCATTGACTCGCTTTCAGCTGCGTTCGGACACGCAATCTATTCCTCGACTACAGTCAGTTGCATAAAATGGAACAACAGCACTGATTACCATCGTGTAGCTCCTTATGTCCTCGGAGACTCGGTCGGGGGCAATCTGTCCTCGCGCAGCTACCGGTTTGCCGGCGGCTACTCCCGTATTGCCGGAAAATGGACATGGGGGGCACATGCCGATTACCGTGCATCGATGTCGCACCGCAACCGCGATCCGCGACTAAAAATTGTGGTTTCGGACCTTACTGTCGATGCCGGCATCACACGCCGACTTAACTCCGGTTCAAGAATAGGACTGTCTCTGTTGTTCAACACGTACCGACAGGAGAGCGACGTAGATTTCTACAATCCGGTTAATGACATACGCACCTACGCCCTTACCGGGCTCGGATCAGTCTACAACCGTTTCAGCGGCAGCAGCATCGAAAACACCGCCTACAACGGTCTTGCCTGGAAAGCTTCAGTACAATATCTGTCACCGGCGGCTCAAAGTCCCGACATATCACTTTCCTACTCCACCGATAATATAACACAGTTACTGCGGGACTTCAACAATCTCGATCTTGCATCAACTTCCACATCATCAATTGAGGCGCATCTCATCTATACGATTCCGACATCCGGACCCCGACTGTCATTTATTGCAACTGCGCAGCTGTGCGATCGTTCGGGTACGGAAAATCTGTTCGGCACATCGGCTGGAAACCAATATGAGAAAATCGCCACTAGACGTAACTATCGACACCGCACCGCTACCGGGTCGCTTGAAATCCCGTTAACAGTCGGATATTCTTCATCCATGTCAGACAACAGTTTTTCAATAGTGCCGCATACCGGATTGTTCAGTTCCGACGAACAGTCGATCATAACCGACCGCCAACTAAAAGTCACAGCCTTATCTCCGGGTGCGACAATAAGATACTGTCATATACATAACGGGAAATGGTCAGGCGGGATAAGTGCCGACGCTACCGCAACATTAATAACATCAAGGTCAGCTAAACTCAACGGACTCGACCGGAACTCTTCACTCGGTAATACGATACTACATGATTTTGAAATGATATCAGACGAATCTATTGCCTGTATCTTGACCGCGACATGGCAACGCTCTTTAAACAGCGATCTGCTGCTCGGATTTAATCTTCACGGTTCGATGATCAGTTATCGCCATCACGGCGATGCCTATGCAGTAAATCTGGACCTGGTTTTCACATTCTAACTTCTAAATAAAAGATAACTTCATTCAAGCATCACAATGTCAATAATATCTGTAAAAAATCTTACCCAACGATACGGGAGCGGACGACTCATATACAAAGATCTGAGTTTTGAAGTTCCCAAGGGACGCATACTCGGATTGCTCGGGAAGAACGGAACCGGAAAAACGACGACAATCAATATCCTGATGGGATTTCTGAAACCGCAATCGGGAGAATGTCGCATATTTAACGAAGAAATAACGTCAATGGCTCCTGAGACACGCCGCCGCATCGCTCTCCTGCTTGAAGGACACGTGCAGTATCCCTTCATGACAATCGGTCAGATCGAAAAATTTTATTCCCATTTCTACCCCAAATGGAACCGTGCCGCATATTACGAACTGATGAGCAAACTTCATGTCACCCCGGATCAAAGAATCTCGTCAATGTCATGCGGACAGCGCTCACAGGTAGCCCTCGGTCTCATACTCGCACAGAATGCCGATCTGCTTGTTCTTGATGACTTCTCACTCGGTCTTGATCCCGGTTACCGACGCCTGTTCATCGACTATCTGCGTGAATTTGTCAAGAGTGAGAACAAAACCGTGTTCATGACTTCTCATATCATCCAGGACATGGAACGACTCATCGATGACTGTATAATTCTCGACTACGGGAAAATTCTAACTCAAAAACCTGTCAAAGAACTCATGGAACAGTTCAAATGCTTTCACTTCACAGCCGGCAATGACGTTACGCCCACGACTTCGGCACTGATCGTCAACCCGGCACGTATAGGTAACGAATGTGAAGTCTACACCTTCGGCACTGCCGATGAAATATCAGCAGAAATGCAATCACAAGGTATCAAAATCATTCCATCGTCGCTTCGCCGTGTTAACATGACACTTGAGGACGCATTTATTGGTTTAACCGGAAAATATTGATATCCAACACCATGACCAAAGCAATATTTTATAAAGAATGGCTGAAGACCCGCCGGGTCTTTTTCGCAACACTGGTGGTTGCCATAGCACTCGCCGTCTACGCAATGATTAATGTCCACCGCATTGAGGTAGTAAAAGGAGTAGAACATATATGGCTCATAATGATAATGAAGGACCGCACGTTTCTCGACTCGCTCCGATGGTTTCCGTTACTCGCCGGCATAGCGATAGGTGTCGCCCAGATGGCGCCTGAAATGCATCGGAAACAGCTTAAACTGACTCTTCATCTACCCTACTCCCATTCACATCTGATCATGAATATGCTTCTGATCGGGCTCTCCGAAATCATCCTGATTTTTATAGTACAGGTAGTTATTATTCTCATCTACTATTCCACAATACTTTCAAACGGGCTCACCACACGCGCCATTATGACAACGCTTCCGTGGTTCATAGCCGGAATAAACGCCTATCTGTTTACAACAGCCGTCTGCATCGAAGGGACATGGCGTATGCGTGTAATCCTCACACTGATAGCTGTAGCTTCTCTCTCGGTCTATTTCATGCAAGACGCCCCCGAGGCTTACAATGGAATGGTTATCCTACTAATTTTATTCACATCTCTAACGATCTCACTGACATTCCGGTCGGTAACACGCTTCAAGGAGGGGCATCAGGACTAATTATGAAAACATTTTCGCGTATATTTCTTATTTTAACTGCTGTAATCGCACTTTCGTGGTTCCTGCCGTGGATCTACAGTTTTGCACTTCCCGATGCATCACGCGAACCGTTTGCATCCCTGTCTCCTATTACCGGCAAATATCTATTTACACTGGCGGGCGACAACAACTCTCTGCACATATATGAGTTAGACGAAAATGGCAACGAAACGCGCACATTCACGCGCAATCAGCGCGACAGCCTGTTGCCACAGCTATACTATCGTGACCTGATGGCTCGTGAGCAACTCCCCGACACTATTGCCGGACTTGAAATCACACTACCGATCATGCGTCATGCCGAGATGACATTTGTCTCGTCACCCCGTGACATCAACAAAGTTTTCCCAAGAGAGAACCTCATGATGGAATCAATGCCCCTGCGTGTCGACCTTGAAGATCCTAAAGAGACATTCACAATAGACGGAGAGATGGTATTTATCGATATGGCGACAAATACAGTTAACCGCCCGCGCTCTGACCGATTCTCCAAAGCCCTTGGAAAGGCCGGAATATCCTATCCGGTCAAGTGGCTGAACGCCAATCCTACGACACGTAAACAATATGACGAGGGATATTTGATAATCGATGCCGACGGAAAACTTTTTCATGTCAAGCAACAAGCCGGCAGACCCTATGTCGCATCAGTCAAATTACCTGAAGGAGTAACTGCCGACCTCGCTTTTATCCTTGAACCTACCGACCGCTCTTATCTCGGAATAGTGACCGATACCGATCATAATCTTTACTTCCTGATGCGCGAAGGGTACGAGCTCGAACGTCTCGACATAGGTAAAGTCAACATGAGAAAACAGCGTCTTGCAATGTTGGGCAATATGTTCAACATAACATTCCGCATTTCCGATGCCGATACTACACGATGGCGCACTGTGTCCCGCGATGATCACAGAGCACTCGCTTCGTATGATTTCGCCGGCAACGAATGTCTGCAAAGCAAGATATCAGGCTACCTGTTCCCGTTTGTTCTCGATTTCACAACGACTAATGACATGCTCGCCTATCCGCGCATCAACGATATATCGTACAAAGCAATATGGCTAAACCTGTTACTTGCCATATCAATCGCATGTATCTACCGGCGTAGACATCAATCGGCACGATCGACAGTCATCGCTTCCTCCGCGACAATTTTTTTAGGAATATTTTTATTCCTACCTTTGCTGCTAAAACTATAATAACCCGCTCAAATATATATCAATAAAAAATAAACAATTATGAAAAAATTCACTCTTGCCATTGCAACACTTGCAATGCTGTTTTCAATCTCATCATGCGGTTCATCCTCAGCAGATGCCGCTACCGATGTCGCCGAGGCAATCTCCGTCGACTCAATATTTGTCAATCCCGATGCACTTGTCGGAGACACGATAGTTGTCGAGGGAGTGTGCTCACACCTATGTAAACACGGCGGTAAAAAGGCATTCCTTCTCGGTACCGATGCCAACACCATGATACGCTGCGAGTCAACACCCGAAATGGGCGGTCGATTCCCTCAGGAATCAATCCATCGCCCGATGCGTGTCACCGGCGTCCTTGCCGAATATCGTCTAGGCGAAAACGAAATTATAGAAATGGAAGAACAGCATGCCGCACAAATCGCAATGATCGCTGAGCAGCAGGGAGCAGAACAGGCTGCAGCCGTAGCTGATGCAGCAACCGGATGCGATACAGAGCGTAAGGCTCGCGGTCAGGGAGACATCGACTCATTCTCAGCAAGCATCGCCGACTACCGCGCCCGCATAGCCGAACGTACTGAAAAAGAGGGTAAACCGTATCTCTCAACCTACTATATAGTTACCTCAGCTTACGAGATACTTCCCGAATAAACATAAGCTTCCAAAAACAGAATACACCCCGGTCGCGGACACAATGCCAGACCGGGGTGTATTCTTTATAAAAGTAATCGGTATTATCTTACTTCACCAGGACTTTAAACGCGTCCTGACCGACTGTTACGATATAGAAACCGGGAGCAACGGCAATCGTCTCCACGTTATCTGCAACAACAAGCGCTGTCACGATACGACCATCAGTAGCCGCTACAGTCACATCAGCACCGGCTGCATTTCTGATTACTACGACACCTTTGCAACCTTCAACCGAAACACCGGTAGTTTCAACAGAGCCCACACCAAGATTATCGACAGTGATAACCTCAGACGGGCGTGACTCTCCACAGTCGTAAACCGCTGTCACGACATACTGATGTTCAACTGACATGTCAGCCTCACCGTCTATATAACCGGTCTTGTCGGCTCCGACAGTCGCTATCATCTCACCGTCACGATAGATATTGAAACCTTTAAGCGTTATATCATTATCACCGGGAACTCCAATAAATGTCACGTCATCGACAAAGAGCATGAACTGGAAGTTAGAGATACAACGTATCGCAAAGCGACGCGCCCCGTCGGGGAGCTGTGCATTAAAGCAGCTCCACTCATCAGAGCCTGCCGTGAAACGTTCTACCGCAATGAAATCACCGGGATTTACGCTACCGGTCGAGTACAGAATTTCAAAAGTCTCGGGATAGGTAGGATCGTAGCAACGTGCATAAAGAGAGATTGTCTGCGCACCGCCAAACAGTTCGGGAGAAATCGCCCAGTCATCGCAGATGACTGACTCACTGTTCTTGTAAGAGAACATCTGAGCAAGGAATTTGCTGCCGGAATGAGCGTTATTGAAGTAGTCATTGAACCCGGGAGTCGAATTGTCAAAGACAAAGAATGACTGAACTGATCCCATCGGGATGCCGGGGAATTCTGTTCCATCATTGAATCCGCCAATCGAGCCGCCGTCAAGATCTACAAAAGACCATCCCGAGGCACCCTGAGTTGCCCAAGAGTCCCAGCTCTCAAATGTCTCAGTCATAGGATCAGGAATATATTCACTCATAAGAGGCTCGCTCCAGCTAAGGGTTATGCCTTCCTCGCCAGCGTTGCCTTCAAGATGACTGACAGCAGGCAGTGTAGGCGCTACCGGAGTAACGACAAATTCAGCCGTCTCGTTGTCAGCCTTATAGTCATCGATCGCATAGTTGATGACCAGTTTGAATGTCTGAGGAGCTGACTCTATAACAGGGATAGTGTGAGCAAATATATAGGTGGTACGTTCGCCGGCCGGGAGAGACACACCTTCCTCCGAGTCGATCATTTCACCATCAAGATAAAGCTCTACAGTGTAATCCTCGGCTACATTCTTACCATTATTCTCTATATCGAAACTTATTTCAAATTCGACACCGTTTCTTACGGAAGCCGGAGCTGACACGGCACCTGCCGTCAGATTATCCTCGACAAGATTCTCTACACGTACATTATCGATAAACGTGTAGCTCCACGCCATAGCACGCGATGTCAGCATCAGCTGAATTTCCTTACCTGCATATTTATCAAACGGAACTTGTATCTTGACCCAACCGTCCTCTTTGATATAATCAGATATTTTTATAGTCTTGACAACTTCCTGCTTACCGTCAAATGCAGCAATAACATCAATCTCGTTGTCATCAAGGTCAACTTCGTCGGTAATACTGTAGGTGTAGAATGAAACTGCGGGAGAATCAACACCCTTAAGATCGATTTTACCAAACATCAGCGTTCCATAGTCCTCGAGATACGAAGCTTTTGATCCGATGAAACCGTCGTCGCCGTCCACTGCCGACACACCGGCATCGTCGTTAAACAGCTGCCATACAGCGCCACCTGATGAGTTAGTGGCAAGAATCGACCAAGGAGCTCCGTAGGCAAACGATTCACGGTAAGGCAACGGATAAGCTTTTCCGACAGGCAGCATCGGGGTCGGCATACCGTCGGAAAGACCTCCGAGAGTTTCAGCGACTACCACAAACTGTACAAAACTCTGCTTTTCCTGAGGATTATCAAGGACTTCTATGGTAATGCTGTTTCCGATGATTCCCGATTCTAGAACATCCATACTCTGAGAACCTACAGGAACATATATTCTATAAGACACATACTGCGGGTCAAGAACATTACCATTAACGTCAGTTTCAGGAGCATCCCATGATATGGTCACCACGCCGGGTTCACTCTCTACCATCTTTACATTTGACGGATCAGCAGGCTCGAGCACACCGACATAAACCGCACTTATGACCTCGGGACCGACGCCATCGCTGTTTTCAGCCGAAACGCTGTATGTAAACACGTCACACCCGGGAACCTCGTCAACAAATGAAAGTGTCTCGCCGGGAGCAGGCGAATCAAACACCTTTATGACAGCATTATCACGCTTTACAACCACATTAGCCAACTCCACAAGAGGATTGCCGGCTATGTCGGTAGCAGGTGCTTTCATCGTTACATCGGCGCACAATTCACCGTTAGTGCGTGTCACGACTGAGAAATCAGTCACCTCACCCGGGACATTTGAACTCATGGAAGCTCCGAGGTTGACATTGTCGATCGTGAGTGTATAAGTGTCGGCATCGCTGCATCCATGAATACCTACATAATGAATACCGGTTTCAGCCGGTGTTATATAACCGTAATAGGTGACATAATGAGTGTGCGCTACCGACTGTTTTGCAATTACAGTGTTAACCATGGCGTCAACAGTGTTGGACGTACCCCACATCACTTCAAACGCCTCAGCCACCTTGTCATTTCCGGTCAGCACATCGACAGAGAAACGATAGCTTTTGCCTGCTTCAAGCATGATCGGAGGTGTGATCAGCCAGTCATCCATAGCCATGTCAGAATTATATGACACGCGGATATTACCAATAAACGGACCCCACTGATTATCATCATTGTTAGCATTAATGACCGTATAGAAGTCAAATGTCTTGATATCATTGAAGTCATCAGACCACGGAGAGGTAAGACTGCCGGCAACAATTTTTGCCGACTTACCGGGCAGCGAAATCATTCCTGCCGATTTCGCTGTAACTTCATAATTATAATATGAGAGTCCGTCAGAAAGAGTAACCGTATCGACAAATGTAGTCGACACAATATCATTTGCCACAATCACAGCATCGGGATAGCGGGTGACCGTATATACGACATCCGAAGGATTGATAAATCCACCGTTCACTGTCCCGGTGACAGGATCCCACGAAACCGTCACCTTATTACCTGAAATCGAAACATTGACCGACGGAGCCACCGGCGTGTCATGTCCTACAAAAACAGAGACAGACGCCTCGGGAGAGGGTCCACTCTCGCTGCTCACGATGACACCGATTTTGTAGAGTCCTTCACTGTCAACACTGACCGGTACTGACACGGCGTCACCGGCTGCTGCAACACCGTTGGCTGCCGCAACACCATTTACTGTAAGCGCCCAGTCAAAATTACCCGACAACATCGTGCCGTTGATGTCGGTAGAAGGCATGGTGAATGTCACTGTTCCGGTCGTATTGCCTCCGGGGAAATCGGCAGCGAGACCCGAGACAGCCGCAGGTGAATCAGCCCTCACACCGCTATCAGGAATATACAGTCCTACAATTTCCTCATCACCGGGGAATATATAGATGAGTTCAACCGCGCCGGTGGCAGTGTCCACTTCATAAAGGTAGCCAAGCTCGTCGTCGGGGCTGACGGTCCAGAACATTCTACCCGACGCCGGGTCGATACAAGCCGACGTACGGTACTCCGGTCTAAGACCGGTCTTTCCGATAAATGTCATCTCGCCCGTAGCGGCACTGATTTCATAGAGGTCAGCTGCAACGGTAGTAAGCGAGTAGCCTATCTTTTCCTGTTGCTTGTCAATTACATAAATCTTTCCTGCTGCATCGATTGCTATCGCAGCAAGCTGACGCGGAAGAGCCGAGATACGAGTCGTCACCCCTGTCTCATAGTCAATCGTACCAAAATAATAATCGGTATAATCTTCAGAATCGGGATCGCAGAAGCAACCGTAGACCTTTCCATCCACAGGGTTATAGGCGACATCGGTTGCCTCAGCGCTGACATCGCCATAACGCTGAACCACGCGCTCGCCTGTAGTCAGGTCATATCCGTTAATATAGAGCTGATAATCGCCATAATATTCCGTATGATAGGCTCCATAATACATATTACCGATAGCCACGCCACCGTCGATAGCATTTACATCACTGATTATCACCTCAAAACGCTCGTTATCATTGGTCGGTATAGCACACACGGTATGATCGATACGATCGCGTGAACCGGAATATTCTATACAGCCATAAATACGGGGCATCGACGCTGACGCCTTGGCAACATGCGCACGACGCGGCTGTGCAACCGACACCGGATCACCAAGCGACTCGTTATATCCAGTCAGCCGCTTTGCTGCTTCAGTGATACGTGATTTACTTATTCGCTCCGTCGGCTTGTGCGACTTCTCGGAAACCGGCATTGCAAGCGGATGCGACTCAACATTGCGTGTTTTTCTTGAGGGCTGTCCGGCATATACACCTGTCAGTGACAGGGAAACCATCGCGGCAACCGTCAATTTTCGTAAAAAATGTTTCATTGGGTTATTATTTTATAATATTAAATTTCATTCTGTCGTCATAATACGATTTTAAAATGCAAAGATAATACATTTTCGCCATTTAGCATTGACATATTGAAATATACCGCAACATATCGGTATAAAATACCGAATAAAGGCACATATAGGACAAAAAATAACCCGTTTTTACCAAATTTACCGCAATTATAGAAATTATTCCCTCAATTAAATTGTGAAAAATCGTAAAAAAGATTGTATCTTTGCCACGATATATATTTTTGCACAGAATATGTTTTAATGCAAAAGTTAATTAATTTAATATATAATACCGATAAATTAATATTTTACAATAATTCTATTATTTATGAAACAAAACTTGCTAATTGGACTTATTTCATCAGGCGCTTTGCTTCTCACGGGCTGCGGCGGTGACGAGTTCAATTCAAAAGACACAGGTTCCGGTCGCCTCTCTCCATCTGTGGCTTTAGACGCACAGGTTCTCTCTTCAGTCGAGGAGAGCCGTGCTGCTACCGACATCACCGGGAACGATCTTGCCATCACACTCACCTCTGCCGATGGCTCGATTTCAAGAAAATGGAATTCAATAGCCGAATTCCCAGTAGACGAGGATTTTAAAGTAGGTGAATATACCCTCACAGCTTCCTATGGAGACAACTCCGAAGGATTTGAACTTCCATACTATTCGGGCACAGCGACAGTTTATGTAAAAGAAAACGCAGTGACACCCGTCTCGGTGACGGCAACCCTCGCCAATGCAATGCTATCGATCGACTACACCGATGCATTCAAAAACTATTTCCATGATTACAGCACCGACGTGACCACTCCCGGCGGCAAATACATTTTTTACGCTGCCGCAGAAAACCGACCCGTCTATATAAAGCCCGGAGCGGTAAGTCTCACTGTTAATGTCACAAAGCCCAACGGTGTCGAAGCTCATCTCGCCCCCGACGGATTCACCGTCGAACCGCGCCGTCACTATCATCTGACACTCGATGTCAATGGCGGCGAAGTGGGTGATGCTGCAATCGTAATTTCATTTGATGACAGTCTGTCGATGGAAGATGTCATAATCGACTTGAGCGATGATCTTCAGAACGCTCCCGCTCCCGTGGTGACATCTGAAGGCATAACTCCCGGACAGACAATGTCATTTGTTGCAGGAATGGCACCTGAGACTCCGGTCAAAATGGAAATCATGGCTCGCGGTGGTCTTGCATCGGTAATGCTGACAACGCGCAACCGATCGCTTATCGAACAGGGCTGGCCTGCAACACTCGACCTGATGAATGTGTCAGACCAGATCAAGGCTCGCCTTACCGGACTTGGATTTAAAACCATCGGTCTCTGGAAAAATCCCGACCAGTTTGCCATAGTCGACTTCACGGATGTACTTAATAATATAGAGTATATCGAAGGTGCCGACAACAGCGTCGAGTTCTCACTCGTTGTCAAGGACCGTTACACTAAAGAGTCTGACCCTGTCACGATCAATCTTAACGTCGAGAAACTGACTCTCGCTATTTCAAATCCGACAAAACTCTATCAATGTCAGCAGAATTTTGAACTTGACCTCGATTACAACGGTATAGACCCCGAAGGCAACATCACTTTCGAGGCTCGTAACGAGCGTAACACCTGGGACAAGCTGACCGTCGAATCAATAAGCGCCATTTCTCGCGCGTCATCGACCTATCACGTCGTCCTAACGGTTCCGGCTGTCGACGATGACCTGACGATACACGCCAAGTGCCGCAAGACTGACAGCGAAGAACTGACGGTCGCACGTCAGCCACTGCCTATCGCTCTGTCGGTCAATGAAAATAACATTTTTGCAACTCACGGCATCATTTCTCTGACAGCCCTCGAAGAGCCGATCGCCACCGTTGCACCGAAAACCACGCTCGCAGTATCGACTGACGGAAATAATTTCTCAACCTACAACACGGCAATCGCATCAGACGGCACCATTAACCTAACCGCTCTCTCCCCTGCGACAACCTACTATTTCAAGGCAACGGCTGACGGTATCACATCCAAAGCGATATCTTTCACTACCGAGACCGCAGCTCAGCTCCCTAACGGGAACATGGAATCATGGAGTCAGGGAGCCAGTGCTTCACATTGGGAACTTGTATATCCCGGCGCCGACGCATCGACCGTATGGGGAACCAACAACCCTCTAACAACAAGCCAAGGTTCAAATTATGCTTATTGCAGAATTTCAGGAACAATATCGACTACTGACTCTCACAGCGGTAAGGCAGCGCTTATACGTAACGTCGGTTGGGGTAGCGGAAACTCGGCAACTGGCTCAAAAGGTACGTCAGGTGCTTGCAAATATACCGAAGTAGGACTTCTCCATCTTGGTGCGAGCCGTACCACGCGTCCTTCAGGTTATAGCGCGGATGACAACAAAAGCAACAGTAGCTCTCCCGGTCCTGTCAACACCGATGACCTCGACTGCGGCATGGCTTTTGCCTCACGTCCCGAATCAATATCGTTCTGGTACAAATATTCTCCTAAAAATTCATCCGACAAAGCCAATGCCTACGTATGGGTGAAAGACGCGTCAGGCAATATCATTGCCGAAAATACAATAAATCTCGGCTCCAAGTCGGGGTACGAACAGATAACCCTCCCGCTGACCTATGGCTCCGGCACTCCCAAAGGAGCTAAGATTTATGTCCGCTTCATGTCATCCAACTCTATAGACTATGTAAAGCGCACGGATGCCAACTATTCCGGACCCGGCTTTGCAAACGTATCAAGAGGCACATTCATGGGTAGCCAGCTATACATTGATGACATTCAGTTAAATTATTAAAAACGATAAAACCGATGAAAACCAAACTATATACCCTGCTGCTGTCAGCCGCACTGACATTGGGACTCACAGCCTGCAACGAAAAATGGGAAGCCGGCGAACTCGTTGGCGACGGCAACGGACGCCTTGCAACCTCATCACTCCTGCTTGATGTTGTCAATGCCGAACAGGTTGTCGAACAAAGCCGCTCGACAATCGACCTCTCAAATTTCATTATAACCATCTATAACACCAAAGGCGAGCTTGTCAACAACTGGACATACGCCGAGATGCCTGAACTCCCTGTTTTCCCTGTCGGTGACTACACTGTCAAAGTAATCTCCCACAAGCAGGAAAAAGCAGCATGGGAGGCTCCCTATTTTGAAGGTTCAAAAGACTTTACCATCAAGAAAGACGAAATCACCGATATAGGTACCGTCACATGTAAATTCTGCAACATCAAGGTGACTGTCAAGTTCTCTGACGCTCTTAAGAAAGCGGCATCAGACAACGTGCAGGTTCTTGTACGTGCCAACGACGAAGGCTCGCTAGTATTCAAGCTCGGAGAAACCCGCTCAGGCTACTTTGAAGCGCTTGAAGGCTCTACCACACTCACCACGACATTTACCGGAACGGTTGCCGGATATGACGAAGAAATCATAGACGTCTACACCGACCTTGCAGCCGGTCAGCACCGTATAATAACCTACAGCCTCAAGAACGGCAACGGCGAAGTGCCCGACGAGACCGGTAAAATAGATCCTATCGGCGGTATCGGTATCGATGTATCAATCACTGACGAACATCTCGGTGGAAATGTCAATCCCGGCGACGAAGATATTATCAACGGCGAGACTCGTCCCGGACATGAAGATCTCCCCGAAGATCCCAACAGACCTGATGACCCCACTCCACCTACCCCCGTCACCGACGCTGCGACATTTACAAGCGAAATGTTCCCCGATTTCAATGCGGTTTACAATTCAGCTGATCTTACCGGTGATGCGATCGTAAACATTCATTGCGAGAAAGGATTTGCCAAACTGATTGTAACTATTGACTCCGACGGTCTGACTCCCGATGTGCTCGAAGGCGTAGGTCTTGCTGCGGCATTTGACCTTGTTACCGGAAAGACACTTGACGGCTCAAAAGACCTGTCGGAAGGACTCACCGGTCTCGGATTCAAGGTCAAGGACGATGTAAAGGGTAAGACCGATCTCGAGTTTGACATAACCGAGTTCGTTCCCCTCCTCGGCATCTATCCGGGTATGAATAAATTTATTATCGATGTCACCGACAACGACGGTAACACCTCTTCAATAACTCTTAAAATTCAATCGTAAGCTACGCCATGAAAAAGATAATATTATTCGCGGTCGCAGTTGCCGCGATGAGCACACTGAGTGGTTGCTCCGATGACATGAAAGAGTCATTTGAAGGCGAAGGTCGCATCATGCTGCGTCCCGAGCTTAACTCCGACGTCGTTGTCAAGTCTCGCGCAGCAGGCGAGGAAGAACTCGCCAACAGCTGCCTTATATGGATATCTAGTTCAAAAGGTCTCGTCAGAAAATACGAGGGAATCAATGCTGTCCCGGCTGAAGGCATCTGGCTCGTAGGCGGTCACTACACCGCCGAGGCATGGGCAGGTGACTCGGTTCCGGCTTCATTTGAAAGCCGCTACTTCAAAGGTGCCGAAGGTTTCGACATCAAGGCAGGACAGACTCTCCAGGTCAATCTGCAATGCAAGATTGCCAATGTCGTCGCTTCTGTAAAATACGGCGAGTCAATTGATGAAGTTCTCAAGGACTACACCCTCACGATAGGTCACAAATGCGGTGAACTAACCTTTGAAGGTCGGGATGTGCGCAAAGGCTACTTCATGATGCCATCTATCGATAAAAACCTTACGTGGACTCTCAGCGGCTCGACTCTTACCGGCGAACCGTTTACCCGCACCGGTGTGATCGAAAACGTTGAACCCGCAACCGAGTACTCGCTTAACGTCAAGTATGAAAGTTCGTCAACCGATGTCGGCGGAGGATACTTCTCCATCGTAATCGATGAAACTACGGTCGACGTCTCCAACAATGTGGTCATCTGTGCTGCTCCCGACATTAAGGGTGTAAACTTTGACATCAACGACGGCATCATGGGCGAAGTCGGCAACATGGGTGATCATTCGGCAGTCTACATCACCGCCGCCACAGCCCTCAAGGAAGTTGTCCTCAGCTGCGATCAATTTGCATCGCTCTTAGGCATAAGCGGAAACGACTTTGAACTCATAGGCATGACTGACAACGTGCGCAACTCGGTAGAGTCCAAGGGTATTTCCAACTTCTACATCTACGATGAGGAAGCCGACATCTCCAACATGAAAATCATCTTTGACAAGGAGTTCCTTAACGCGCTTGAAGAGGGTGAATACACCATCGGCATCACTGCCACCGACAAGAACAACAAGTCGACCTCCGCAACGCTCAAAATCGTAGCCTCCAACGCTATGGTAGTTGCCGATGAGGTTGCCGCCGACGCTCCCTCAACATGGGCTGACGAGTTCACACTCACCGGTACCGTGATGCAGGACAACGTGGAAAATGTAGGTTTCAATCTGCGTAAACTCGGCACCCAGCAGTGGGAATATATCCCTGCCGAACTGATTGCCTCACGCGCAGCCCTCAAAGGTCAGAAGTTCACCGCTCGCATCACCGGCGTGGAACCGGGTACGACCTACGAATATGTGTCGGTATGCGATGGCTTTGTTTCCACAGACATACATCGCGTCACCACCGAGGCAGCTCTCCAGCTCCCCAACGCCGGATTTGAGGAATGGGACACTTCAGGAAAAGTATATCTCCTTTATGCTCCCGGCGGACAGATGTTCTGGGATTCCGGTAACCACGGTTCCGCCACAATGAACAAGAACATCACCACCCCCGATTCTGACATCAAGCACAGCGGTAATTACTCGGCACGTCTTGCATCACAGTTTGTGGGAATCGGTTCTATCGGTAAATTTGCCGCCGGCAACGTCTTTATCGGTCAGTACCTCGGCACTGACGGCACCGACGGTATTCTCGGATGGGGTCGTCCATTCACTTCACGTCCTAAGGCTCTGAAGGGTTACGTCAAATACACCCCCGCCACGGTGACTTACGGCTGTAATTACCTTGAGAAAGGTGCCACCGACATGGGTATCATATACATCGCCATCGTTGACGGCTCGATGACCGACGCCAACAGCAGCAAAGTCGATGCCTCCACTACATCCACCTGGCCCGTCATCATCAAGACAAAGACAACCGAACTCTTCAGCAAAGATGACGCTAACGTGATTGCCTACGGCGAACAGGTATTTACCGCCGCAACAGCAGGTGACGGAATGATTGAATTCAACATCCCGCTTGAATACTTCAGAACCGATGTCAAGGCAGTCAACATCGTGCTTACATGTTCGGCAAGCCGCTACGGCGACTACTTTGCCGGAGGTCCTTCAGTGATGTATATCGATGACCTCGAACTCGTCTACTGATAAATTTCTATAACACTTTCATACGATCGGGGCGGTGACGACGCGTGTCACCGCCCCGATCATTTTTTCATCCCGACGCTTAACGGAAATTTTTGCCCCACGGAATTTTTCACTACTTTTGCAATCACTATGTCATTTACTTCCGACATAATATCGATACCCCCCGGCACCTACATCCGCCACGTCATGTCAAGATGGACCGGACGATGGTGGTGGGCGCTTGCCATACCGTTTGTCGGATTTCTGATTGCCGCGGCTTGGCATCCCGCATTTATGTTTGTCGCGTTGATATGGCTGTTTCTCATCGTCCCGCCGCTGATAATGATGGTCTACATTGTCTACGGCATGCGACCAGGTGTGCAGAACTTCCTGCGTCCCCATCGTGTCACCATCACTGACTCGAGCATCACGCTGACATTCATGACAACCGATGGGTACGCCGACCTCCCCCCGTCCGAGATTGCCTGTTCAGCAGTGTCATCGGTCCATGTCAGCCGCTCGGCTATTGTCATATATCTCTCCGGTGGCTTGCACGACATAATAGTCCTGCCGTTATCGGCTGTCCCTGACGATAACCGGGCAGAACTCCTTAAACGTTTTTTAGTCCAATAGATTTTGAAAGAGCCGGTAAACGTGCTAACTTTGCAACATGGAATTTAAACTACAAGCGACTGACAAGTGCTCGGCTGCAAGAGCCGGACTGATCACCACCGATCACGGAACGATCGAAACGCCGATCTTCATGCCGGTAGGTACGCTCGGTTCGGTCAAAGGCGTGCACTTCCACGAGTTACGCGACGATATAAAAGCCCAGATCATCCTGGGCAACACTTATCATCTCTATCTGCGCCCCGGAATTGACATCCTTGAGAAAGCCGGCGGTCTGCACAAGTTCAACGGTTGGGAGCGACCGATACTGACCGATAGTGGCGGCTTCCAGGTTTTCTCGCTCTCAGCCAACCGCAAGCTCAAAGAGGAAGGCGCTTATTTCCGTTCCCACATCGACGGATCGCGTCACCTCTTCACTCCTGAGGGCGTGGTCGACATTCAGCGTTCGATAGGCGCTGACATCATGATGGCGCTTGACGAGTGCCCGCCCGGCACATCGTCACGCGAGTATGCCCGCAAATCGCTTGACCTGACGCTCCGCTGGCTGCGCCGCGGATGGGACCGATACAACGAGACCGAGGGCAAGTACGGCTACCGACAGGCTTTTTTCCCTATCGTACAGGGCTGCACTTACCCCGACCTGCGCCGCGAGTCGGCTAAGTTTGTCGCCGATCTCGGTGCCGACGGCAACGCTATCGGAGGTCTTGCCGTCGGAGAGCCCGCTGAAGTCATGTATGAAATGATTGAAGTGGTCAACGACGTTTTACCCGCCGACCGCCCCCGCTATCTGATGGGCGTAGGCACTCCCGCCAACATTCTCGAGGCTATCGACCGCGGTGTCGACATGATGGACTGCGTGATGCCTACGCGCAACGGTCGCAACGGGATGTTGTTTACCGCCGACGGCATCATGAACATGCGCAACAAAAAGTGGGCTGATGACTTCTCTCCCATTCAGGAGGACGGACCGTCCTACGTCGACCGCGTCTACACCAAGGCTTATCTGCGCCACCTATTCATTTCTCAGGAATTACTCGCAATGCAGATTGCCTCGATCCACAACCTTGCGTTCTATCTCTGGCTCGTCGGCGAGGCTCGCCGACACATTCTCGCCGGCGATTTCCACGCCTGGAAAACCGAGATGGTGCAGCGTGTCACCCGACGTCTCTGACCCTCGAACGCGACTATTTATATATAACGCAACAAAACGCCAAACGACAAAAAGCCGATGCTTAAGGATTTTAAAACGCTGAAGATTCTCGACTGGTACATTATCAGGAAATTCCTCGGTACCTATGTGTTTGCAATTATACTTATTCTTGCAATCACCATCATGTTTGACGTCAACGAGAAGCTCGACTCGTTTCTGAAAGCGCCGCTGAAGGCAACTATCTTTGACT
>CAYTWG010000038.1:0-23376 GCA_964442005.1 uncultured Bacteroides sp.
CGCACCTGGTTTGGGACCAGGTGGTCGCAGGTTCGAATCCTGTCACCCCGACGATACAGAACGAAAATAGCTCCAGGACAATCACTTGGAGCTATTTTTATTTTTAAGCCGGGACAAATACGGGACAAGGTGACTTTACGGACTGATCAAATCATAGCAGCACGCCACTTACGGAACCCGTCAAGGCTGACTGGAGCGATTTAGGGTCGCAGCACGATATGCTGGATCATAGATTGTGTTGAGCACATGGGCGAGACGCAGACCACCATAAAGGAATTGCTGCTCTACTGTCGGAGTCCAGGCTGCAACCTCGTCGTATGATATGGTAGTGCCGTCGGGCATCGCTTCATACACTCGGGCAGCTATCGCTATTGTCTCTTTCGCCCAGTCATCGACAGATCCGGCAACGACCTTAAACTGCTGCTCGGGAGTGAGACGGTCGATCTGCTGCTGCCACTCGGTATAGCTCCACTTGTGAGCCGATTCAGGTATTGACGAATCCCACACCGAATGCAGATTATTGTCGCGTCCGAAATACTTTACTTTTATGCGGTTACCGCCAAGATCGGTCGCATGTCCCATGTGGAGCGGCATGTGTATGTCACCCATCACATGAACCAATATCTTCATGGCAAGCTGTGAATCGGCAAGAGAAGCATACGGATCAGTCAGTTTCTCAACCTGAGCTTTTATCGCCGTCACGGCGTCACCTGCCGGGTTGGCGGGAGCCTCTTCATATCTCACGCCCTCATCTACATTTTTGTAATGCCACGTCTTGGTGTATCGCATTTCGGGCTGATGGCTTGCATTGTCAAGCCAGTTGGACCAATAGACTATCGAACGGTTCTCGAGTATCGAGTCTACAGCGAGACGTGTCGCAGGAGTCATGTGACACTCAGCGATATAGGCTGTCACGTCATGACCTTTTTGCCCCCATGCGAGAGCGGTCAGAGCGGTAAGTAATAAATTAAAGGAAATAATTATTTTTTTCATGATTTATTTTAATTTTACTTACAAAGATAGGAATATTATTCTAATTTAAACAAATAATCACTAATTTTGCAAACTTCAACGATACTTATCCTGAATCATAAATAATCTACATAAACTTCAAAACATTTTCTCTGATGAATAAATTTTTCAGTTCAATATCACGGATGGCGTGCCTGTTGCTCGTCTCGGCAGTCTCAATACTCCCCGCAAGCGCAAATTACAACACAACGTCCTATACTCTATCGGGCAAACAGCTTACAAAATGGGTTGGCAACGAGTCTGAGATTGACTTCAACACCGACGACGTGCTCAAAACCGTCACCTCAATCGGAGCTTACGCCTTTCAGGGATGTCAGGTCAAATCGCTCACACTTAACGAAGGTCTTACCGAAATAGGTCGTTGCGCGTTCATGGACTGCCATAATCTCGTCGACGTCAATCTTCCGTCAACTCTCCAGGTCCTACAGGGGGCGGCATTCTCGTCCTGCGAGTCTATCGAAACTATCGACCTGCCACAGTCGCTGATCTCAATCGGAAATTCCTGCTTCTACCAGTGTACTGCGCTTTCATCTGTCACCTTTCCCGACAATCTGACTGAAATTCCCTACGCGGCATTCAACGGCTGCGAATCCCTGACTGACATCAAGTTTGGAAAATCAATCAACGTCATCGGCGAGGAAGCATTTCTCTACTGCACCGGACTTAAAGAAATTACCTTCCCGGAGTCACTCGAAGAAATAGGCGTCTCTGCATTTTCCGACTGCACCTCACTTGAAAAAGTCACTTTTAATCCGGCACTTGAGGTCATCGGCAACAAAGCGTTTGAGAACACGGCTATCAAGACACTCGACATGAGCAATCTCACTATGATCGATGACATCGGTATCGAAGCATTCTCACAATGCCGCGCCATGACCAAACTCGAACTCCCGGCTCATCAGCCCACATTCCGCAGCGGCGTGTTCAGCTATTGCAACGGTCTCAGCGAGATAATCATACCCGATTCATATACCGAAGTCGGCGTCAAGATGTTTTATTGCTGCTCGGGACTTGAGCGCGTAGTGCTTGGGAAATCGGTCGAGACCATAAAAAACACGGCATTCTTCTCTTGTTCAGCTCTTAAAGAAATCGTTTGGAATGAAAATCTGTCAATGATTGACTGGAACGTGTTTTTTGAGTGCAACTCACTTGTCGACGTGACTCTTCCTGAATCGCTGACCTCAATCGACGACTTCGTGTTCAACAGCTGTGCCTCGCTCAAATCAATAACCCTCGGAAGCAAAATAGAGGCAATCGGTCGTGAAGCCTTCTCCATGAATCCCGCCCTCGAGGAGTTCACCATCAAAACCACCGTTCCACCGGTACTCGGCTCCTATGTTTTTTACCAGACCGATGTTGACAAGTGTGTTCTTAACGTACCCGCCGGCAGTGTCGAAGCTTACGGCAAAGCCGATCAGTGGAAAGACTTCACCCACATCAACAGCATTTCATCAGTGGCTTCAATATCCGGTGACGCAGGGGTCAACGTCTCGACATCGGGCAACACACTGTCAGTTGTCATCGTCGGCAAGGAGGCGTCGGTAACCGTGTCAGACATGACCGGAAAAACCGTAGCTGCCGCATCAAACGTTTCCGGCAACTGGAACGTATCACTTACCCACGGCACTTATATCGTCACCGTCGGCTCACACTCGATCAAAGTCATCATGTAAAGACTGACAACTCTCTCGCAATTTTACCAATACCAACATTATTACAATATGACAAAAAGACATCTATCTCTCTCAGCGCTGCTCCTCACTGCGGCAGCGACAACCATGTCCTTACAGGCTAAGGTGAACGTCACCAATCCCGCCGACGGGAAGGTGGCAATCGCCAACGGCAACGTCGCCGCCGAGTTCACCACAGCCGAAGCCTTCGACATCACATCGCTCCGTCTATCCAACTCAGGCGAACTGGTAAAACCGGGCGACAACAAGTATCCCTGGACCATTATATATAAAGGTGTTGAAGGACAAGTCCCGGAAATGACACCCCAGTTTGCCGAGTACAGAGGATACTCGGTCGAATATCCCTCAGACACCGTTGCCACACTCGCTTTTCACTGGGATCTTCTGCTCAATTACGACGGAAACACCTACCCGGTAACTATGCGGGCATCTGTCTCCGACAACTCCGACCTCATTTCCTGGAATCTTGAAGCGAAACTCCCCGACGGATGGACCGTGAGCAAGTTCCGTTTCCCTGAAATAGCACTCGACACACCCGAAAAAGGCGAAGTGATAACTCCGGCTGGATGGGGAAACCTCTATCAACTCGAGCAAAACGGCGTTTACGAGGCTAATTACCCGTCATGGAGCGCCTCGATGCAGATGATTATGCTTAACGATCCCCGTGGCGCCTTTTATTATTCGGGTGAGGACCGCAATGCCTGCGGCAAACTCTTTACAGTCAAAGAAAAAGACGGAGCCTTGACATTCTCCACCGCCGTCACGGCGTCAGAGGGATGGATCGACCCCAAAACAAACATGTTCACAGTGCCATGGACCACAGTGACCGGTCACGATGCTGCCGGATGGGAAGCTGCGGCAATGCACTGGTATCGCCCGTTCTCGTTCACGACTGAATGGGGCTCGGTACCTCTCGCCACACGCAATATTCCCGAGTGGCTGCAGCACAAAGACCTGTGGATGCGCGTCAAGACCGTTGAACCCGACGCCATCGCCGCTGCCGATCGTGCCATCGATACATTCGGTGAAAACCTCATGTTCCACTGGTACTGGTGGCACAACTTCCCCTACGATTCTCATTATCCCGACTACTTCCCGGCAAAACCCGGCATGAAAGAGCTCGTAAAGCATATCCAGGACCGCAATTGCCACCTGACGCCTTACATCAACGGACGTCTCTGGGATCCCTCGGCTACAAGCTATACTGAGCGTGACGGTCGCCTCGCTTCCTGCCGGAACACCGACGGAACGCTCTATACCGAGGTCTATCCGACATCAAAAGTCCCCAACACGGTAACTTGCCCCTCTTCACCCATCTGGCACGACATGTTATGCGAACTTGCCGACCGTATTCAGGACGAACTCGGAACCAACGGTGTCTACATCGACCAGATTGCCGCTGCCGCGCCATACCCATGCTATGCTGAAAACCACAATCACCCCAAAGGGGGCGGTGAGTTCTGGTATCATTCTTACCGCGACATCATGGACGACATGCACCGCGACCACATCCGTCCCGGCAACATTGTTTTCTCTGAGGAAAATTCCGAGTGTTTCATCCCGTCATTTGACATATTGCTGACACTCAACACTCCCCACACACCCAAATGCAAGATCGTGCCTCTCTACCCGATGATCTACTCTGACCGCACACAGACAGCAGGTTATACCTATACTCCCGGAACCGACGTAACCACCGGTGCATTCCGACACATCAACATGCAGTGCTTCCTCTACGGTTCACAACTCGGATGGATCGAACCTCGCTTCATCTGGGGCTCGGACACCGACGGCAGGGAAGCCGGATTCCTCAAGACCCTTGCCGATTTCCGTAAAGATCAGCATGACATATTCATCGGTGGCAGATATATACGTGAAATAATTCCCGGCGGAGACAATCCCGTTGCATTTGTTCCCGAGTTCGGTGACGAACCGATGGTAAAAGGCTCCGAGTGGATAAGTCCTACCGGCAAGCATGTAATGTATATTGTCAACAGCGATGACAAGAAGCACGACGTGACTCTCCCCGACGGCAAAAAACTCAAGATGGAACCGCTGTCGGTAAAACGACTTGACATCAAGAAATAAAACCCGATAACGTCTAACCAACACAACCTTCCCGCCGGAGGATAAATCTCCGGCGGGAACTTTAAGTTAACACACGCGCACCGTTAACTAAATTTTAAAAAATTTAAAAATCAACACACGATTATAGAAATTCACACATTAATCACACCCATTAGCACACACTCCAACAACAACCGATTTCCTCGCCCGAGCAACCGAAACACACGTTCAAATATTAAAATCATTTTACAAATCGCATACTCTAAGACATGTCATTTTGTTAAATAAATTAACATTAGTCCATTTATGCACCAAAAACAAGGCTTAAATGTTAATTATTTGTTAATATCACGACTGCTGGTATTGATTTTACTCCCCTATTACTTAAAAAGTAGTTAAATATATAAATACTTATTCATTTATAATCATTTTTCCATATATTTGTGAAAAAATTAGCGACTATTTAATAAACCAATTAATAAACCAAACATCAAAGGAACAACACCATGATAAAACGGCTATTAATCTCCAATGCGATTAAACACATCGCTTTGTTCATAACCGCTCTGGTTCCGTTAATGGTCTGCGCCCAGACCGGTAGCTACACTGTAACCGGTACGGTAACCGGTGATGACGGCGAGCCGCTTGTCGGAGCCACCGTATTGGCTCAGGAAAGCAAAAGCGGCGTATCGACTGACATCGACGGAGCTTACTCAATCACTCTTGACAAACCAACCACTCTTTCGTTCAGCTACGTAGGTTACAAAACCGAAAAAGTAAAAATCAACGGCAGCCGCACTCTTGATGTCGTGCTTGCATCGGCGACTAACGAGCTTGACGATATTGTTGTCGTAGGTTACGGCACACAGCGCAAGGCAAACCTTACAGGTGCCGTGCAGAACGTATCGAGCAAAGAACTCGTCACCCGCAGCCTTGGCTCCGGCTCTCAGGCTCTTCAGGGACTTGTCCCCGGTCTGACTGCTGTCGTTTCATCAGGACAGCCCGGCGCCGACGGAGCGACACTGCGCATCCGCGGATACGGCTCGCTCAACTCCGACACCAAGCCGCTCGTGCTCATCGACGGCGTGGAGGGTGACATTGACCGTATTGACCTCAACACTGTGGAATCCATTTCAGTACTGAAAGATGCAGCGTCGGCTTCAATCTACGGTGCACGTGCATCAAACGGTGTGCTTCTTATCACCACCAAACGAGGCGAGGAAGGACGCCCGCGCGTTTCATTCAACGGTTATGTAGGATGGAACAAGCCTACCGCACTTCCCAAACCGGTTGCTACGTGGCGTTATCTTGACGCCATCAACCAGGCACGTCTAAACAACAATCAGGATATTGCCTATTCCGACGAGACCATCGAAATGTACCGCAACGGTGAAGTTGACAACATGGGTACTTACGACTCCGACTGGATGGGACTCACCATGAAGAAAAGCGGCATGGTGCAGAACTACTCGGTATCAGTCAGCGGCGGCACCAAGAACATTAACGTGTATGCATCAGCAGGCTATTACAAGCAGGAAGGTATAATCCACAACAACAGTTTCGACCGTATGTCGATCAAAGTCAACACCGACATGAAAGTCAACGACTATCTGAAAATCGGTGTCGACATGAACGTTCGTCAGGCGACAGCCCAGAACCCCTCCGGTGGCGCCCTCACCGAGCTCATCGGTTACGCCATGTCATTTAACCCCCTGCTCGGCGCAATAAACGCCAACGGAAAATACGCTCCCGGTTACAACAACATCAACCCCTACGCTATTGTATATAACGAACAGGCTATCAGCAAAAGCGTAGCGCCGGAATACATCGTAATGCCATCGTTCACCCTTACCCCTGTCAAGGGGCTGACCATCCGAGGTTCATACTCATGGAAACGCAATGACTCCAATCAATCGGCATTCAACTGCCCCTATGAAATCTACGTAGGTGACAACTTCCAGGGTCGCAACACAGAGACCAACGCCCGCAGCGAGTCACGCGGCACAACAGTGAAAAAACAGTATAACCTGATAGGTACTTACGAAAACACTTTCAACAAGCAACACTACCTCAAAGTCATGGCAGGCTTCCAGAGCGAGGACCTCGCCTACAACTACATCACCGCACGACGCACAGGTTTCCAATATGAAAATTATAATGAGCTGACCAACGGCGATCCCTCAACCGCAACCAACGGATCAAACAAATATGCCTGGTCGATGCTCTCATACATGGCTCGTATCAACTACTCGTATGACAACCGTTACTTATTCGAAATCAACGGTCGCTACGACGGTACATCCCGCTTCGCCACCGGTCACAAATGGGGCGTGTTCCCCTCCGGATCAATCGGATGGCGCATATCGCAGGAAAAGTTCTGGGATGACGCCCGCGACGTAATGGACAATTTCAAGCTCCGCCTGTCATACGGTCACCTCGGTAACGAGTCGATATCCGGATACTATCCCTGGGATGCAGCCATCACAAGCACTCCCCCCACCCCCTCTGATCAGGAGGGTGCCGCTCCCGGCAACGGTTATGCCTTCGACAAGGGATTCTCTCCCGGCGTAGCACAGACAGCTCTCTCCAACAGCAATATCACATGGGAGAAGTCCAAACAGTTTGACGTTGGTATCGACTACGGTTTCTTCAACAGCCGGTTGAACGGTTCGGTTGACTTCTATGTACGCAACATCACCGACATGCTTCAGCAGTTCCCCGTTCCCCACTTTGTAGGTCTCAGCGCGCCCTGGGAAAACGCAGGCTCTATGCGCAACATCGGATGGGAACTCTCCATCAACTGGGAAGACCGCGTAGGCGACCTCAACTACTTCGTTCGCGCCAATCTGTCAGACGTCCGCAACAAGATGACTGACCTCTACGGCAAGGAATACATCGGCACAAACTCCATCACCACCCAGGGACAGGCTTATAACTCGTGGTATGGTTACATCTGTGACGGATTCTATCAGAGCGAAGATGAAATCGTGCCTGTCTACAATGAGGACGGACTGCTTCTAAACCCTGTCTATGGCAATAATAATGCAGCCATCCACGCCGGTTATCTTAAATACCGCGACGTCAGCGGTCCCGACGGCGTGCCCGACGGAAAGATCACACAGGACGACCGCGTGATACTTGGCAACCCCACTCCCCGATACGAATTTGCCCTTACGCTCGGCGGCGAATGGAAAGGATTTGATTTCCAGGCTATGTTCCAGGGTGTAGGCAAGCGCGATGTGTTCTATGCCGGCATCGGCGCACGTCCTCTGACAAGCTACGGTGTGCTTTACGAACATCAGCTCGACACCTGGACTGAGAACAACCGCAACGCTTCGTATCCCTTGCTCCTCGAAGAAAGTTCTATCGGCAACCCCAACTCACCCAACTACCAGATGTCATCATTCTGGGTTAAGAACGGTGCCTACTGCCGTCTGAAAAACCTCGTGATCGGCTATACTATTCCCGCCAAGATCACACAGAAAGCGTTCATCTCCAAAGCTCGCTTCTACTTCACGGCGCAGAACGTATTCACTATCCGCAACAACTTCTACAAAGGATATGACCCTGAGAACAGCGTAGGTACCAACGGTACATGCTACCCTGTCAACAAGACATTCCTCGTAGGTATGAATCTTGAATTCTAATAAGAGACGACATTTACTGATCAAAACAACTCATCATACAGCAATGAAAAAAATATTTTCATACTTAGCGATTGCCGCTATAGCTCTCTCATCAGCAAGCTGCTCTGACTTTCTTGAAAAAGAAAATCCGGCTTACTCGGCTAACGGGTTCTTCAAAAGCGAAGCCGGGCTCAAAGAGGGCGTGACCGGTTGCTACACCTACTTGTTGGCTCGACAGCAATGGGACACGCCGGCATGTGTAGTTATCGACAACTACTCACCCTACGGCATGGACATGTTTGAGAACAACTCTCTCAGCGATGGTAACGGCATCAATCCCGGCAGCGAATGGATCAGCATCTACTATCAGAAACGATACAACGCCATAGCCCGATGCAACTCTGTCATCGCCGGAGCCAAGGATGTTATCGACGGCATGTCTGACGATGCAAAACGCTACTATGCCGAGTGTCGCGCCTTGAGAGCTTATGCCTATTATAATCTCATGGCGGCATTTGGTGACATACCATTCTTCACCGAACCCGTAACCATCGATGACTACACCGCCGAACGCACCGACAAGGGTGTCATAACCGACTGGATTCTGTCAGAGTTTGACGATATCGAAGAAACTCTTCCCTGGGTACAGAATGAGCGTGGTCGCGTCACCCGTGGATTTGTTCTCGGTCTCAAGGCACGCGTAGCGCTCTTTGCCGGAAGTTTCAATGTTAATGATAAAGCTGCGGAATACTACCGCATATCGGCTACGGCAGCAAAACAGGTCATGGACTCGGGTGAGTATGGACTCGCACAGAATTTCATTGACCTCTACACAATGCCCGGACAGGAAAAAGCCGACGTGAAGAGAGATATAATCATGGAAATCATGTTCTCGCCCGAAGGCTCCTACAAGAGCTATTCATGGGTGGTTTATTCTGCGACCCTTGTTTCAGGATACGGCAGCGACGCCGTGCGCTATCCATCCAACCTGATTGCCGACGTATTTGAATGTAAGGACGGCAAACGTATCGACGAGTCGCCGCTCTACAATCCGCGTAAACCGCTTGCCAACCGTGACCCGCGCATGCGCTTCACTCTTGCCGGCCATGGCGACACATGCCAGTACACCGACGACGGCGGCGCCACTGTAAAGAAAATCATACTCAATGTCTACGACGCGAAGACACGTGCCCACAACGGCAAGCGATGGCTTCCCGTAGACAACTTTGACGCTACCGGAACACGAACCCTCAACACTTGCTGCATACGCGGTGTGGGATACGTATGGCGCAAATATGCCGAAGACGTGTCACACGACTTGCTCTACGCCCGCATGAACCTCATCCTGATGCGCTACTCCGAGATACTTCTCACCTATGCCGAGTCTAAAATCGAACTCAACGAGATGGATGCTTCAGTTTATGATGCAATCAATCAGGTACGTCGCCGCGTAGGAATGCCCGACATTTCCACCGATCGCTATGGCAATCAGGACAAGATGCGTCAGATCGTACGCCGTGAACGCAAGGTTGAGCTTGCCAACGAAGGTCTCCTTTTCACCGATTACCGGCGATGGGACATCGGAGATCTACTTAACAAATATCCCCGATATGCATTCCCGATCTCCGAGATAAAGTTTGCCGGTCTTGCCGACACCGATGTGCCCGTGTTCCAGTGGGGTGCCGATCCTACGCGTACCGACATCAACGATGTCCCCAACTACGAGCATTACAGCGAGAAACTCAACATCCGATGCAAGGACACTTTCTGGGAAAGCAAATTCCGGTTCTGGCCTATACCTCGTTCCGAGACCAATCGTGACCCCAACCTCAGCAATCCTGAATACGAATAATCTCCGACATTAATACATAACACAACTCTCCATCCCGCCGGAGAGGCACGGTCTCGCCGGCGGGTCTACATTCTCCTCTCTATTTTAAAATCAACTCCTATCCTAAAACTCAAAACATGAAGAAACAATTACTCCTTGGAGTAGCATTATTAGCTGCTCTCGTGCCTAACTTCGCTAATGCTGAAGAAGGCGAAACCACTTCCAACCTTAAACTGGTATGGAAAAACACCAACCTTGAAGCGGTCGGCAATTCCCGTGTATATCAGGGACACGTTTATGATGACAAGTATTACATCATGAATGGAGCCGATAACAAAGTCATCATAATGGACAAAGACGGCAAAGTCGGTGAAATCGATGCTCCCCTCTGCTGGATGAACTTCGGTAAAGACGAAGCCGGAAACTTCATCATGCGTCGAAGCGACACTTTTAACGGTGGTTTCTACGACAAAAACGAAATGATGTGGACAATGGTCCTTCTCAATCCCCGCACCAATGAGCTCACCGAGTGTGAGACCAAGCCCGGCGGTTATCAGAACACCTATGGCGGTAACAACTTCACATTCGGAACTGCTGCCGGTGATGTGTTCGGCGAAGACGAGGAAGCTGCTGCAACAGCTACAATGGCTGTAGCCTTCCAGTATGGCGGTACTGACCCTATCAAGTTCTGGGGCGGTGATGTTGCAATTGAAGGCGCACACTGCGGCGAATGGGACTGGCAGTACGTCGCAGGTGCTACCGGCGAGTTCAGCGAGCTCATCGACCCCGTAGAACTGCGCGGTGGTGCACCCAAGGTGGCGACCTCAACCGTTCTTTCCACATACAGCTTCTACAAAAAATATGATGAAGAAGGGAACGAAGCTTACCTTCCCGAAGCTGCCGCTCTCAACCCCTACTATGACCTCACCGGAGAATCCAACGGTACAGGTAACTCCATCACTCACCTCATCAACAACGGTCGTGACGAGTTTACAGCCGGCGGTTTCTACGTAACACCCGGTCACAACGGTATGCAGGGATTTGAACTCTTTGAATACGGTGATGAGCGTTACATCGTCTACACTTCAGGCGATGAACTCACTGACGGTTTCTCGGTTGCACGTATCGACAAGGACTATAACGAGTATCTCCGTTCAACACCCGTGAGCACGCCCGAGGACTACGACTACCTCGTAGCTTACAAAAACGCCGACGTTGATGAGTTCGGTTTTACTAAATGGTCATCACCCGGTGAGACTATCTGGTGCTATATCAACTCATTCGACATCGTACCCTCTGACCAGGAAGGACACGTGTTCATCTACCAGTATGTTCCCTGCGCTTATATTGCAAAATATGACCTCGATCTCAGCAATGGCAGTGTAGCATCGGCTGTAGCTGACAATGACACGACCAAGGTATATGGTGCAGAAGGCAAAATCACTGTTATCGGTGGCGAAGTAGAAGTCTACACTATCGACGGCTCGCTGATTGCACGTACTTCAGAAAGCATCTCTTGCCCCTCAGGTCTCTACATCGTAAAGACTGCTACAAAATCAGTGAAAGTTATTGTTAAATAACCATTTATAACGAATTGATCCTATCGGGTGACAGCAAGTCAGACTTGCTGCCACCCTTTGGAATATATATAGAACTCTTTAATCTCTATCCTACCAAACTGTAAAACTTTATGAATATCATTAAGAAATTACTATGTATGACTGCCGCGGCAGCTGTCGCAACAGGAGCAAATGCCGATGTGGTGAATGCTTACGCAGTCGACCCGCTTACAAGCGACATGGCTCTTGTCTACATGGGCAATCAGACCCGCCCGGTGTGGAATCAGGCGTCATTCCGCCCTATGGTGGTACACACATATTCCGACGGCAGCCAGCCGACATGGATGTTTGACTCGTTCCTTTTTCTTGAAACCTCCTTTGAAAACAAGTATCTCTACAACAGAGCGGGCGGCGAGGCTCAGGCTTCCACTCAGGCTCTCTGGGAAAAACTTTTCAGATTCCAGCTCGGTATATCTCACAAGGGACAAGGTGTCGACGCTATCAACACCATGATTGAAACGCTCAAAAAGACACTTGGCGAACCCGCGATAAAGCATAAAATCGTCATTCAGTTACCGACTCCCCAGGACAACCAGACCAACTGGGGCACTGTCAACGGCAAGAGCCTCAATTTCAAAAACGAAGAGGACATGCAGACGGCAATGCGCTGGGGCGTGGACAAGATTCTCGAACTTTGGAATCAAGGCAATTATAAGAATCTCGAACTCGTAGGTGTCTACTGCATTGACGAGTCAATGAAGGACGTAGCCGACCGTTTCCGCTCCATCTCTAATTATCTCCATGAAAAGGGGCTGAAACTATACTGGATACCTTATTACAACAACAATCCGAGCAAGAATCAATGGGCTGAAAACGGAGTTGACGTAGCCTATCAGCAGCCCAACTACTATTTTGACAAGAACATCTACAAGTCGCGCCTGCGTGCTGCGATCGATGACGCAAAAAAATACGGTCTCGGACTTGAACTTGAGTTTCACCCCGATGCTCTATGGAATTACCGCCGCACGACATCCGAGACCGACATGACTATCCCGTCAAAAGAAAGTTTCTATACCCGTCTCCAGGATTATATCGACGAGTTTGAAGCGAAAGGTGTCTTTGACGAGTCGGCGATAGCCTATTACTCAGGCAACGACGGTTTCTCGCAGTTCGCCCGCTCCACCACTCCCGAGGACCTCGCCATCATGGACCGTCTCGCCCATATCATCGATAACCGGCACAAGAAACTTGCCGGTGTCAACGACATAACGGCTGACGAGTCGGTCATGACATTTGCCGTTGGCGGCTACGGATTCATTCATGTACCGGAAGGATTTGACAGCGTGACAGTCTACACTATCAACGGCGTCGAGATCCATCGCGGGACAGGAACTGTCTACTGCCCTACCGGTCTCTACATAGCTACTGACGGCAAGGGACACTCCGTGAAACTCGCCGTCAAATAAAGCTGACCATATCTAACCAATAATCTCTTTTACATCACATCAACTATATGACATGGACCTAAAAAAAACGATTCTTAAAATTACGGCAATTGTAGCGCTTCTCACCATCACAGGGAGCGATGTCGCCTCGGCACGTAAAAAAATCGAACCGAGTGACTACGATACTTATAAAATCCGTGACCTCGCATTGATTTATCAGGGCAACAAGCGACGCCCGGCATGGACTGTCGATGATTTCGTTCCCTACATCACCCACAAATTTGCCGACGGACACCGCGACTGGACGTTTGACGGGCTGCTGTTTCTGGAATTTGACAACGGCGAGGGCGTTTCATTTGTTCCGTCACTCGGTAAAATGGGGACCAAAGCCGACTGGCAGTGGTACCTCGACAAGCTCTACGAGAAAGGCGTGTCGCTTGACGCGCTCGATCAGTGCATCGACAGTATGAAAGCGGAAATCGGTGACCCCGGTTTCAAACATAAAATCGTTCTCACAATCCTTACCCCCTGCCTTAAAACCGAGAACTGGGGCGAAATCGACGGCAAGGAAATCGACATGTCAAAATATGAGGATGCCGCTCTTGCCGCGAAATGGTACATCGACCAGCTTGTGTCACGCTTCTACGAGAACAATTACAAGAATCTTGAACTGACCGGTCTCTATTGGCTTGACGAGGATCTGTGCCACACATTCGATCTTCCGAAATATGTAGAACCGATAGTCCACGGTCATGGTCTCGACTATATATGGATTCCATATTTCAACGCCCGCGGTCTCGGCACGTGGCGCGAACAGGGTTTTGACATGGTTTACCTCCAGCCCGGTTATCTGTTCAACAACGAGACCCATCACCTGCGTCTGAAAGACACTACCGATTATGCCCGCGGTCTTGGCATAGGGCTTGAACTGGAGATGGACAGCTCGTCGCTCTACGAGAAAGAGCCGGTCAGCACCTATAACCGTCTGCGCGACTACATCGACTGGTATGAAGAACAAGGAGTGTGGGACCGCGCCGGCGTCGCTTACTACACCGGCAATAACGCGGTAAAGATGATGGACGAAAGCTCGTTTGAGTTCAATCACCGACTGCTCGACCGTCTGTTTAAAATCATTGTCGAGCGCCGTAACAATCCCAATCTCGTAAAGAAATAACCCCCGCTAATCCCAGTAAACATGAAATTAAACAAAATCTCCATAGCAATAATGCTTCTGCTCGCTGCAATTACAGGCAGCGACGCAGCGATGGCACGACAGAAGGTAGAAAAGCGCGACTACGCCACTACCGGCATCCGTGATCTCGTGCTCATCTATCAAGGCAACAGTCGTCGCCGCCAATGGACCGAGGACGAATTTGTAAACTATCTGACCCATAAATTTGCTGACGGACACCGTGAATGGACATTTGACGGGTTCCTGTTTCTCGACACCGACAACAACGAGGGGGTGTCATACGCTCCGTCGCTCGGCAAGATGGGGACCAAGCAGGACTGGCTCGTGTATCTCGACCAGCTCTTTGAGGAGGGGAAATCGCTCGACGCTCTTGACAAATGTGTCGACCGCATGAAAAAAGAAATCGGCAAGCCCGATTTCAAGCACAAAGTCGTACTAACGATTCTCACGCCCTGCCTTAAAACCGAGAACTGGGGCGAAATCGACGGTCGCCCGCTCGTAATGAGTGACAAAAATGACGCCGCACTCGCTGCAAAATGGTACATCGACGAAATCGTTTCTCGCTTCAAAGCTCAGAAATATAAGAATCTTGAACTGACCGGTCTCTACTGGCTCGACGAGGACATGTGCCACACATTTGACCTCGCCAAGCTTGTCGAACCTCATGTCCACGCCCACGATCTCGACTATATCTGGATTCCCTACTTCAACGCCCGCGGTCTCGGGACATGGCGCGAGATGGGTTTTGACATGGTGTACCTCCAGCCCGGGTATCTGTTCCACCCCGAACGCACTCACTTGCGTCTGAAAGACACGACCGACTATGCCCGCGGTCTCGGTCTCGGTCTTGAGATGGAAATCGAGGATACCTCGCTCTATGAGTACGAGCCTAAGGACAAGTGTTCCTACAATCGTTTCAAGGAATACATCGATTGGTTCAAAGAGAGCGGCGTGTGGGATCGCTCGGCTGTTGCCTACTATGCCGGTTACGGAGTGTTTAACGACATGGCGGCAAGCTCGGTTTCCGAGAATCAGGAAATCATGGACGAACTGTGCCGCATCATAGTTGACCGGCGCAAGAATAAAAAGCTGATAAGCAAGTAATTTTCATCCCCATACAAAAACATCGCCGGCGGCATGACTGTTATGAAGGTCACGCCGCCGGTAATATTTTAAGCCGTCATCACTGACATGACGGTAATAGTTCAACTCAAGCCTTAATCAGCTTCGACAGGAATGTCATCGTGATTATGTCCTTCCTGCACAGCCTGTTCTTTCTGAGGACTGACATGGGGCTTCTTCATTTTCAGTTTAAGCTCGTCAAAACCTTTACCGTAAACACCGTTGACATTAGCCTGAGTAATAAACGCGTCGTTATCGATCGACTTTATGATACGGAAAATGGTCACAGCCTCTATCTTACGGCACATGACGATGAGCACTTTCACCTCTTGCTTGCTGTACCATCCCATACCCGAAATAACCGTGCAACCGCGCTTCGCTTCGTTATTGATCGCAGTGGCTATTTCCTCCCAATAATGAGAAAAGATAGTGAACTGAACAGCCTGACGGTTGGTATTTATCACCATGTCAGCCATCCAGGGCACAATGATAAGAACTATAAAACCGTAGACGGGACTTGCCAGAGGATGATCGGCGGGATGAGGGATAAGCAACGATGACGATACGATACACAAGTCACAATACTGCATCGTGCGACCTATCGAGACGTTTGTGTGCTTGGCGACCATTGCTGCAATGATATCCACGCCACCAGAACTTCCGTTATGAACAAACACCATACCGATACCGACTCCACACATGACAGCTCCGATGATCACATTCATGAAAGTCTCCTGCTCAACCATAGGAGTCTTAAACAACGGCTGAAGAATACCGATCATAAGAGCGAGCACCGTAACGCCAAATATTGTACGCACGACAAATGTGCGGCTGACGGTCTTTAGCGCAATCAGAAGCAGAATGACATTTACAGCATAAATAGTGATTGCAACAGGCACTCCATAGTCAAAAAACTTCTCGGTCAGATAGAACACAACCTGACCGATACCCGCCATACCTCCGATCACGACATTCTCAGGTGCGATGAACGCCGAGAATCCAAAGGCATATAGAGCAAGACCAAAGACGATAATAATATAGTCCTTGGCATTCATCCAAACTTTGTCAGTAGGAATAGTCATCAGTTCAAAAATCTAAGGTTAAGATAATTGGAAAGCCGGCACATCGCATTGTCAAAACATGCGATCTACCGGATGCCAAAGTTAGGTATTTTTATCCATTAATACATTATACCGCAATAAAAAAAATTTCACGCGCTTACTGAGCCGCCGGTTCAGGAAGATAACTTCAACAATGCGACACCGACAATAATGAAACTTATCACGAATAGAATTGATAATGGTATCGGAAAACGGGAGGATGCCGCCGCACTCCGACTTTCCGAGGACACGTCGACGTCAACCTCTGATGAAACGGATAACCGACCCGTGACAGTGTCAGCTACCGCAGTTTCAGCTGTCGATACCATTCTGATTGCCTTCGCCTCCAATACTGTCGTCGACAGTGAGAGACGTCCCGGCAATGTATCCTGATAAAGAATGATGACCCGAGGCGAATCGACTGTAATATCAAAGTCACGGAAGGACCGATAATGCAAGACCTCCCCAATATCAGCACGTATCGAGTCGATAACCGATGCCGAGCGGGACTCATTTATACATTCCACACTGCGGGACGCTGACCGACAGGACAGTAATGTCTGGAACAACAATGCTATAACTATTGTCCTTATCATCGCCCATTACGTTTAAGCGATGAGTACTCGGCAGCGGCATCGAAACACGGACATGCCTTCGCCGCAAACTCGCGGTGACCGTGAACCGTTGCCGACGGATACCGCTCCATCAAATCGGCAATAAGTTCACGCAACGCACGGCGCTGCCCGGGTGTACGCGTGTCAGCCGCATTACCCCTGACATCAAGACCGCCGACATAACATACCCCTATCGAGCGACTGTTATGCCCCTTGCAATGAGCTCCGATCATATCCTCCGGGCGTCCTGCCGCAACAGTCCCGTCGAGCATCACGAGGTAATGATAGCCTATCATCTTGAAACCGCGAGCCCGATGCCATGAATCGACATCGGCAACCGTCACATTCCTGGAAGCGGGTGTAGCAGTACAGTGCAGGATTATCTCACTTACTGTCATGACGCTTGAGATTTAAGGATTTCAGCGATAGCTCTGGCAAGATCATCACGGTTCTCGATGACAAGCCGCATGGTCTCGGCTGCACGTTTTATCTCGGTTTTTTCGTGAGTTGACTCCATCACCGACTTCCACTCGCAGAAGATGTTGAACGTCGCCATAATCATAGTAAGAAACGGTGCTGAAAAGATGATCGAGGAGACGACATCGATACATGTCAGACAAAGCATAGGGAGAAAATACTTCACCGCCTTGTCGCAGGTCATTTTATAGCCGCGCGAACGAGTCGCGTATCCGGCTCTCCGAGCCTTGATGACTCCCGACACGAAATCAATTCCCATCGCTACCAGTACAGCAACATAACTGATTGACAGCCACACAGGGAAGTGACGTAAGGTCTCTATGTCAAGGACCATTGAAAGAAAATCTGATTGCATTACCTGTTGATTGTTTAAAGATTATACATACGACGACAAAATTACCGATGTGATATATCGGAATTTGTCCATCATGTCACTTTCAAACAAGGCAACGGTGATAATAAAGACAGGCGCCCCCGCAATCCCGGGAGCGCCTGCCGGCGTAGTGTATGTTTCTCGATCTTTTACTTGACAATCACCTTGGCGGTAGCACCGCAGCTCTTGACGATATAGAAACCGGGAGCAACGGGAATCGATACCGATCCTTGTGATACAACTGAAGCGACAGTCTTACCATCGGCAGCCACTACCGACACGATGCCGTCGGCGCCCGATACTTTAATGCAACCTGTACCGGCTGAGATCTTGACAATCGAGCCGTAAGCGACATCCTCAACACCTGAAAGGAATACAGTTGTTTCATTGGACTTCTGCGACTCACCATTGTCATAGACGGTGGTAACGAAATAAGTTGTCGAAACTTCGATAGGAGCATCGGCGTCTACGTAGGTAGTCTCGGTAACAGGAGTCTCGGTAATCTTCACACCGTCACGATAGACGTTATAGCCCTTGATTACAAGAGCGGCAGGCTCACCCTCAGCGGGAGTGTACTGAACATCATCGATAAAGAGGAAGAACTTGTCGATTGAACGGCTGCGGATAGCAAAGTAACGCGCTCCATCAGGCAGTTTATAACGATAGTTGGTCCACTTAGAAGGAACAATCTTTATCTTTGCCAGCGAGACAAAGTCATCGACATTGGTCGACGAGGCTGAATAAAGAATTTCAAAATCCTCAAGATAATCTTCATCGAAACTCTTAGCCCAGAACGAGATTGCCTGAGCACCGCCATATAGACGAGGTGAAACAGCCCAGTCATCGCTCTGATAGTTAACACCGCCGCGGAGCACGTAAGACGATGCGATGAATTTATTGCCTGAATGAGCAGCCCACGCTGTCGTGCCACCCTCAATCTCCTGGAACTTACTCCAAGATGCATCGGCAATAAACCATGAGCACAGACCAGTAACAGGGAAAGATGCAATCTGAATACCTCCAACAGGAGCAGCGTCAATGTCATAGAATTTCCATCCGGAAACTTCCTGAGACCAGCTTTCGGCAGCTTCAAATGTCTCGGTGGCAGCAGCGGGAGCAGCAAGCGACAGGTCGGGAGCGCTCCATGACAGAGTAGCACCACCGTTAGCCTCGACGCCGGTCAGATCCTTAACGACGGGGACAATCGGAGTAACCAGTCCGACATATTGTTCTTCGGTCTCATTATCGCTGTCAAGCATGTCGACATTACATGAGACAACACCTTTGTAAGATGCTCCGTCGCCATCAAGTATAGTGAGTGTCTGAAGGAATGTCACAGAACGGGATTCACCGGGCTCGATAGCCTGTATCTCCTTGCTGTCGACCATTTCTTCACCGCGGAAAAGCTGAAGCTCGGCACGGTTGATAGTGTTTTCTCCGGAGTTGATCACAGAGAAATCTATCTCAAATTCCTTATCAACATCGACTACATTGGGAACAGTCAGACGCGACGCCGTCAGGTTACGCTCTACATAGCTGTCAATGCGTATGTTGTCGAGTGTATAGAAGGCAAGATCAGCATTGAGCGGTTCGAAACGTACAATGATTGTCTTGTCCTGATAGTCATCAAGGAGTACTACTACTTTATTCCACTGTCCGAAGGGTCCGGTCTCCGAAACTACATCGGTCTGAACGGTGACAAAGCCCTCGCCGTCGCCACAGTCAACCTGAAGAGCGATAGCGTTGGTGCGCTGGGTACTGCCATAATTATAAGTATAGTAGGTCAGAGCGGGAGAGTAAATGCCGTCAAGATCGATTTTTCCGGTCAGAAGCGCGGTGTAGACACCATAAGCCTCGAAATAGGCAAATCCACCGTCACCATCCTGAGGAGCGATACCCCAGTCACTGGAGTTGATAAGCTGCCAAGGCTCGTTACCCTTGATATAGTTGTAGCCGAACAGCGAGTGAACCTCTTTTGAAGCAAATGACTCAGTCCAGGGAGCTGACAAGGGTGTACCGACAGGCTTATAGGCGGTAGGCGCCATCTTTGCCGACTCACCGTTTGCCGTAACAGCAAATACGGCAAACTGGGCAAATGCCTGAGATCCGCTCTCCACTGCCTGATAGCTTAACGAGCAGTCGGTGAGATTCTCGGCAATAACGTTGTACTGACGGTCGATAACCTTGTAGGTCACAGCCGAAGGAAGAATTTCATTACCCTGGGCATCAGTAGTAACCGGCTCCCATGTAATTGTCACTTTACCGGTGTTACCCTCCTCGACCATAAGAGCAGAAGGAACATTGGCAGGAACACCGGCTCCGACGGTCACCTCAGTTTCAACCGAGGCACCGGCTCCGTAGTTGTTATAAGGAGTCACTGAATAGACATGCTTGCCATAAGTGAGATCATCAGAAGAATCTTCCCATGACATTGCCTTACTGAATCCGTCAGTAACGGTTGCCACGACATCACCGTCGCGCGCAATCTCAATCTTAGTCAAGGCTGAAAGAGCTTCAAGCGCAGAGCCGTCAATTGTCTGCTCAGGAGCGTCGAATGTCACTGTCACCTTACGTTCGCCGTTGACAGGTGCGACAGCGGCAAGAGCAGCCACAGGCTGGGGAGCTTTGACAGTGATACCGTCGCTGATGACAAGTTTATTGAGGTAGAGCGCATTGGACTTCTCAGCTGTTGCCGCATGAATACCGATGTAATATGCGCCGTCAGCGTCGGGCACGATATCGCCGGTATAGGTCACGAAATCAGAGGAACGGAATGTAACACTGTCAATAACTGCACCGGTCATCGACTCAACATCGGGAGACTGTCCGAACTTGACTTCAAATGTCTCGTCGGCATAGGACGATGTCTTGACCTCTACCGAGACAGTATAGCTGCAACCGCCCTTGAGATTTACAACCGGCGAAATCATCCAGTCATCAAATCCTTTTGAGCCGGAAATACGGAGAACCTTATCATAGGTGTAAACGCTCCACTTGGTATTATCGGCATTAGCGTCGATATTATTCCAGCCAGCCACGCTCACAGTAGCGGGGAAGGTACATTCAACAGGAGGTACGATAGGACCGAGGGCGATTACAGGAGAGTTGACAGCGGTCGATGTCTTGCCGGCGTGAGTTGCCGTCAACGAGTAGTAATACTCGACACGCTCGTCAGGCATTTCGATCACATCCTCGACAGTACGCTCCGAAATGTTGTCGGCAATCACTTTTCCGTCGGGATAGCGCACAACTCTATAAGTCACAGCCGATGTAACGACCGGTCCATTGTTGACGCCCGACGAGTTTGAGCTGTTCCATGTCAGTTTAACAGTCATACCGTCAATCGTGGCGTTGAACGTTGTAGGCGGTTTGGGGGTATCGGGACCCACAAACTTAGAGGTCTGAGCCTTGGGAGACTCACCGGCAGCATTGGAGGTTGTCACTGTAAAACAATAGAATGCAGCATTCTCCATTGTAATCTCAGGCTGCAGACGCGCATTGGGAAGACCTTCACCGGTAAGTACGAGGGCGCCGTTGGCATATACTTTATATGTCAGCTGCTCATCGGCAGGAAGAGACGCGCCTCCCTTTGTACGAGACGGGAGCTGAAAACTGAGTTTACCGGTAAGATTGGCGCCGGAAAAGTTAGCCGACACACTGTAAATCTTTGCGGGGACGTCATCCGATACAGGAGCCTCGGGGATAAACATACCGCATATCTCCTCCTCGTTGACAAGATCGTAGAGTTTGGTGGCGGTTGCGGTAGCGATATCCACGCTGTACATCGCATGGTTTCCGGGAGAATTGACACACCAGTAGAAAATGTCGGTCGCCGGATCGATCGTACCGTCAGAGATACCCTCGGAAGCAACTCCCGTACTACCCACGAGTGTCAGCTCGCCTGTAGCGACATCTACTTTATAGAGGTCGCCATTACGCTCAATGGCATACAAATCGCTCTTGGAGTCAAACGCACAAGCACTCCACGGACGCTCAAGAGCACAAACAACGGCTGACGGCTGGAAATAGTCGTAGTTCCAACGCACAAAATTGAAACCGTCCATCGTAGCGTTAAAGAAACAGCCGTAAGCCGTACCGCGCCAGGGGCTATAAGCCATTGTCGTGGCTATATACTCCGGTTTTCCGGTATAATTGTCATACTGTTCCCATCCTGACGTCATGTCATAGTTTGCAGTCTGGACAAGAACCTGGTCAAACACTTCGGCATAGGTGTTGGCATAATAGTAGTTTCCGGCAGCCATACCACCACCGTTAGCCATCAGTCCGAGGCAAATACGTGACGGACTCCATGACTTGTCGCCATAGCTCCACATACCGATTGCATTGTCGGGAGCCACGACACTACCTACGATAGAAACCGTGGACTCTCCGGCATCCTGTGCCACTGCGGCGACAGGCATGGAAGCAAGAATCGCTCCCGCGAGAAAATGTGTAATGATTTTATGCATAAATATAATATTATGTGATTTATATTATCAAAATAATAAAAAAACGCAGCAAAATTAGGCAAAATTGTTTTAAACCACAATATATTGTAACAGTTTCACAACAAAATGTCATGCACTTAATCGTCTCTTATACGGGAATCTTGTCCCTACAAAAAAAGCGGCACACTGAAAAAAAATCAGTATGCCGCTTTAATATTAGAGCAATATCGGGCTTACATTATCCCAAAGATTATTTGGTTACGACTTCGTCAGCCTCGACATCAATTACTTCTTTTGAAGTGGTGAAGATTCCATCGATATCATCCTTGCTACCGACTACGAGACGCTCGTACTCACGGAGACCGGTACCAGCCGGAATGAGGTGACCGCAAATAACGTTCTCCTTCATACCTTCGAGAGTGTCGACCTTGCCATTGATTGCAGCCTCGTTGAGGACCTTGGTGGTCTCCTGGAATGACGCTGCAGAAATGAAGCTTGAGGTCTGGAGAGCAGCACGTGTGATACCCTGGAGAATCTGCTCCGAGGTAGCGGGCACTGCATCGCGCACTTCGATAGGACGGAGGTCACGACGCTTAAGAGCCGAGTTCTCGTCGCGGAGTTTGCGTGTAGTGATGATCTGACCGTTGGAAACATTTTCAGAGTCACCGGCATCGACAACAACTTTCTTGCCCCAGATGCGGTCATTCTCGTCCATGAAGTCACGCTTGTCGACAATCTGCTGTTCGAGGAAGCCGGTGTCGCCCGGATCGATGATGTTGACTTTGCGCATCATCTGGCG
>CAYTWG010000039.1:0-22794 GCA_964442005.1 uncultured Bacteroides sp.
TGTTTCCCCAGCGTTTGAGTTTTCTTGCTTTGCGGTATTCAAAAGCTCTTCCCATTGGTGTTCAGTTATTTTATATTGAGTTTATGTTTTTATTTACATGAGGATAAACCGTTTATCGCAGCTGAGCTCCGAGACGTTTCTGTAAGTTGGTGATGATTTTGTTCATCACGGCTTCAATCTGTTTGTCCTGAAGGGTCTTTTCATCGTCCTGGAGAGTGATTGCGATAGCATAGGATTTCTTGCCGTCAGGCAGATTCTTGCCCTCGTAGACGTCAAACAGGCGTATGCCTTTTAACAATCGGCGTTCGCTCTCGCGTACCACAGTCTCGATCTGTTCCATCGTGACACCGCTGTCGAGCAGCAGCGCGAGGTCGCGGTAGACAGGCATTGTCTTTGGTAACGGAGTGAATGATACCTTTTTCTTCAGTGAAAGTTTTATGAGAGCGTTCCAGTCGAGTTCGGCGTAGAGCACTTCCTGTTTTATGTCGGTTTTCTTAAGTTGGCTCTTTGCTACGATGCCCATAGTTCCGAGCTGCTTGCCCGAGCGGGTAGCGATGGCGAGAGCAGCGCTGTAAACGGGATTGTCGGTGACGGTAGAGAGGACTGTCTCGCGCTGGTTGATGCCGAGACGGGCGAGGATGTTGGCAACGACAGCCTTCAGGTCAAAGAATGACACTGTCTCTGCTGCGTGATTCCAGGCAGCGCTGCGCGACTGTCCGGTCATCCACAGTGCCAGACGTGAAGCCTCGCTATAGGGAGCGAGAGGCTGTTCGGCAGTCGATTCAGCGGCAGGATTGAAGAAATACACGTTTCCGAATTCATACATCATCAGGTCGGGTGCCTTGCGGTTGATGTTGTGGGCAAGAGACTCGAGACCGCCGAACAGAAGTGTCTGTCTCATGACGTTCAGGTCATTGCTGAGCGGGTTGAGGAGCTTGACACAGTGGTCGGCAGGATATATGGAGAGATCGGTATAATAAGCTTCGGCAGTGAGGGAGTTGTTGAGAATCTCGTTGAATCCCTGAGCTGTGAGTTGTTCGCTGATTAGACGTCGCAGGTCATCGTCGCAGTCGGTCATTGTCTTGAATGAAAGTGACGAGTGGACAGTGTCGCTGTACTCTACGTTGTTGTAGCCGTAGATGCGGAGCACATCCTCGATTACGTCGCAGGGGCGTTGCACGTCGACACGATATGTCGGGACCTCAAGATCGATTTCTCCGTCACGGCGGTTCTTGATTTCAATCTCAAGCGACGAGAGGATAGCGTCGATTGTGTCATGACCGAGCTCTTTACCGATAAGCGCTGTAACATGGTCATAATTGAGGGTTACAGGGAACGGATTGATTTTGACCGGATAGAGGTCAACGATGTCACCGCATATTTCTCCTCCGGCGAGCTCCTTGACAAGGAGAGCGGCGAGTTTCAGCGCGTAGACTGTTCCGTTGGGATCGATTCCGCGCTCAAAGCGGAATGACGAGTCGGTGCTGAGACCATGACGGCGAGCCGACTTGCGCACCCATGTCGGGTTGAAGTATGCGCTTTCGAGGAACACGTCGGTGGTCTGGTCGGTCACGCCCGAGTCAAGACCTCCGAACACGCCTGCGAGACACATCGGAACCTCGGCGTTGCATATCATGAGATCACGGCTGTCAAGTTTATGCTCTACTCCGTCAAGGGTGACAAACGGAGTGCCGTCGGCTACTGTCTTTACAATAATTTTTTCTCCGGCAATTTTTGCAACGTCAAAGCAGTGCAGTGGCTGACCGATGGCGTGGAGGATGTAGTTGGTGATGTCGACGATGTTGTTGATGGGGCGTACACCGATAGTCGACAGTCGGTCCTTGAGCCACTGGGGACTCTCGGCAACCTTCACGCCGCGTATTGTTACGCCGCTATAGCGGGGACACGCCTCGGCATTCTCAACCTCCACAGCGATGGCGCCGGTGTTGCTGTCGCTCTTGAAGCCGGTTACATCGGGACGGTGCAGATTGCCCGGAGTGGTATGGCATGCCATCCATGCACTCAGATCGCGTGCCACACCGTAGTGCGATGCTGCGTCAATACGGTTGGGTGTGAGGTCAACTTCGAGCAGGTAGTCGCTCTTGAGGTTGAAATATTCAGCAGCGGGAGTTCCGGGAGCCACCTCTTTATCAATGACTATGATGCCGTCATGAGAGGTGCCTGTACCGATCTCGTCCTCGGCACATATCATGCCGAACGACTCGACGCCGCGTATTTTTGATTTCTTAATCTGAAATTCCTGGTCTCCGTCGTAGAGTGTCGTGCCGACGGTTGCTACAACAACTGTCTGTCCGGCGGCTACGTTGGGTGCGCCGCACACAATCTGTGTAGGTTCGCCGTTGCCGAGGTCTACGGTTGTGATGTGGAGATGGTCGCTGTTGGGATGTTCCACGCAGGTGAGCACTTTGCCTATCACAATGCCGCGGAGACCGCCTTTGATGGTTTCTACTTCTTCTACGCTTCCGGTTTCAAGACCGATTGAAGTCAGCGCAGCTGCAAGTTCATCGGCGGTAAGGTCAAAATCAAGGTATTGTTTGAGCCAATTGTATGATATGTTCATATACTGAAACTGTTTTTATCGTAACTGCTTACGCTTCCGGTCACCGTTGTTGATATTGTAACCGTAAAGACATAATAATCGTGCAAATTTACTGTTTTTTTTTGTTCCTTCCAAAGCAAATTGTCATCGGCATAAAAAATAATGAGTTTTCGTCGGGAAAGGCGTTATTATCGGGTCGTTATTTAAAACATTTGGATATTTTTGCGTGTTTTTAGATTAGATATATCAGAAAACGAGGGAGTAAGATGAAAATTAATGAAAAATTGCGACATATAGTGCTTGACGTTATGCACTGGATGGTGCTTGTGCTGTCGGTTTTGCTTATCATGTTCATATCGATTGATACATTCAAGCACGAGCAGTTTCTGATGAGTCACCACTACATGGTGTTTCAGTTCTGGGTGTGCATCCTTTTTATCGTCGACTTTTTTGTCGAGCTGGCGTTGTCGCCGGTCGGAAGCCGTTGGGAATATGTGCGTCACCGGTGGCTGTTTCTGCTCCTGTCCATTCCGGTTATCAATATCATACATGCCTGTGACATTGTGCTCACCGACGAGGTCATGTTTTTCATCCGTCTGTTGCCTCTTGCCCGTGGCGTGCTGGCACTTGTGATTGTGCTCGACTATCTATGTTCTTATCGTATAACGGGAATTTTCACCTCCTACGTGTCGGTCATGCTTCTTGTGGGATACTTCGGTTGTCTCATATTCTTTGAGTGTGAAGAGCCTGTAAATCCTGCCGTCAGTGACTATTGGGACGCTTTCTGGTGGGGAACTACACAGATGACCACTCTCGGCAGCAGTATTTATCCTGTCACGGTGATAGGGAGGGTTATTTCAGCGGTACTTTCAATAATGGGGCTACTGATGTTCCCGTTATTTACGGTTTATCTCACTAATGTAATAATGCGTAATCGCCGGCAGCTTAATTCGTCGGTCGCCGACCCGTCAGCGCCTGCTGAAACCACCACTAAGTCTTCGCCCGAAACGCTATAGTCAAAAGTGTAACAATACAGCAAGGGCTATACCGTGATCGATTTACGATGTGCGGTATAGCCCTTTGGCTTGTTTGGTTAAACCTATCTGTCAGATTTTGACTGTCGAAGTCAGCGCGGGAGCTGTTGATGACGATGAAGGTGAGGCAATAAACTGGTAGTCGCCCGGCTCAACCACCCACTTGTTGTAAAACTCGTTGTAGGAAGCGAGGAGCGAACGTGGAACGCTGATTGTCACTGTCTCCGATGCTCCGGGTGCGATGATGCCTGTCTTGGCAAATCCTTTAAGTTCCTTTACCGGTTTAATCATGTCGAGACCGGGAGCCTTGACATAAAGTTGCACGACTTCGCGTCCAGGGCGGTTGCCTGTGTTGCTTACGGTGACATTGACACGATAGTTGTCTCCGTCGGGAATGACGGTGATATCAGAATATTTGAAATCGGTGTACGATAAGCCGAAGCCAAACGGATAGAGAGGTTCGACATTCTGACTGTCAAAATAGCGGTAGCCGACAAATATATCTTCGGTGTAGTAGGTTGTTGCCGGGTTGAGGCTGTGGGGGAAATTGTTTGATGAGGGGTAGTCCTCATATCGGCGGGCGATGGTGAACGGCAGTTTACCCGACGGATTTACTTCGCCGGAAAGCACTGCGGCGATAGCATTGCCGGCTTCCTGTCCCGGTAGCCAGGTGTGCAGGATTGCATCGGGCAGGTCATTCCATGCTGACATGTCGACGATAGCACCCATGTTGAGAAGTACAACCACTTTTTTGTCGCGGCGGTGAAATGCATCGGCTATTTTGTGTAGATTGGCAAGCTCGACGTCGCTCAGTTGCCAGTCGCCCTTGGCGAGAGTGCGGTCATCGCCTTCACCGGCAATGCGTGAGATGGTCACTACGGCGATGTCGTTGTTGTCGGCGGCTGCTTCTACAATATCGTCATTGAGCGGGAGCTCGTCGACAGTGGCTATTGTCCAGAAGTTGTCGGCAGGTTTCTTTGATTTCTCAACGGCAATGTAGTCGGTATATGTTTTGGCGAGTTTCTTGTCGAACTTATAGCGGGCGTTGGACAGTCCCTCGTCAAGCGATATCTTATATTTGCGGTTCACGTTACCGGATCCGGTACCTCCTACGTAAGTGTCGTAGCTCTGATTGCCGAATAGCGCTATCTTGTCGGTTTTGTCGATAGGAAGTGCATTTCCCTCGTTTTTGAGAAGCACCATTCCGTTGGTTGCAGCGTCGCGCGACACGGCGGCATGAGCCTTAAGGTCAGGACGGTTGGAGAATGCGTAGCCGGCGGCGGTAGGAGTACGGAGCATGACACGGAGTATGTTAGCGACGTTACGGTCGAGCAATGACTCGTCAAGGCGACCTTCTTTGACAGCATTGACAATGTCATCATACTGGCGGTCGGTGCCGGGCATGAGCATGTCGTTGCCTGCAGCTGTCTGGTCGTTTCCATCTCCTTCGCTCCACCAGTCGGTCATGACAAAACCGTTGAATCCCCATTCTCCGCGCAGTATGTCGGTAAGCAGATATGAGTTGGTAGGAGCGAGGACGCCGTTGATTTTATTGTAGCTAGACATAATGGTCCAGGGCTGAGCTTCTTCGACGGCTATCTGGAATCCTCGCAGATAGATTTCACGCAGGGCACGGTCAGAAAGGATGGCGTTAGTACCGTTTCGGTAGGTCTCTTGATTGTTGACAGCAAAGTGTTTCAGCGATGTCCCCACACCGTTGCTCTGCACACCGTTGATATATGCTGCTGCAATTTTTCCGGCAAGTACAGGATCTTCCGAATAATATTCAAAGTTGCGTCCGCAGAGGGGAGAGCGCATTATGTTGTTGCCGGGAGCAAGAAGGATGTCTACACCGTATTCCTTTACTTCGTTACCCATTGCCGTGGTCACCTCTTCAACTAAATCAGTGTCCCATGTCGATGAGAGGAGAGAGCCTGACGGGAATGCGGTGCAATAATATGTCAGTTTGTCGTTGTCGCGTGTCGGGTCGATGCGTAGTCCGGCGGGACCGTCAGCAAATATGAAGATAGGTATTCCGAGGCGAGGGATCGCATATGACTCGCCTGCCGCGCCTTTTACGCGTCCCTGAGTGAAGCCGGTGATAGCTTCCGGGGCAAATGACTCGGAAGGGGTCTTGCCGAGCAACTTGTCATAGTCGGGTTCAGGGCGTACCGGCATACCCGGAGCCCGGTGGGGCGGGAGGTCTCCGGCACGTTTCGTACCAACGACAAAGTTTGCCTTCTCTTCGAGGGTCATTGTCTTGACGATGTCATCGATATTGTCTGTGCCAAACTGAGGCGTAGTCTGTGCCGTAGTTCCGGTAGAACTTATTGTCGCCATTGCTATTGCGGCAATGATTGTTGGTTTCATTAGAGATATTGTTTTGAGATTTATGAGATCTTAAATTGTTTTGTTTCAGTCGCGTACGATGACACGTAGCGGAGTTGTCTGGCTGTCGCTGGAGATGAGATATACTCCGTAGGGGAGCGACAGCTCCATGTCGTTCTCAACAATGGGGATGACATTGACAAGGCGTCCGGCGATATCGTAGATAGCGACGTTGCTGTGGGGCTCGCCGCAGACAAATCTCACTCCGCCGGGGAAGTAAGCCGTACCGAGTGTATCGGCGACTTTAACGCCGGTCACGCCTCCGTGCGCTACAAACACTTCATTGCTGCGCGGTGACTCATATCCGAGACGTATTGAGCGCACGTTGTAGCTTTCCGATGTCGATGCATTAAAATCCTCGATAAGGAGACTGTTGGTTTCGGCAAGCAGGTCCTCTGATGATGAAGTACCGTTGGTATAGCGTGTGCGTGTGACGATGTAATAGTCAACTGTTTCGGCAGGTTCCTCCCAGTTGGCAACATAGCTGTCGGATGTGATGTCAGACGGTGGTAGCGCTTTGAACGCTGTGAGTGTCGGGACAGGGAGGCACTCTCCGATAAGTTCGATTCCACGAGAACCGGTGATACCTCCATCAGATACTATGATTTTTGCTTGATGGGTTCCGATTGCGGTTGGCTGATAAGTGACAGCCAGCCAGTAGCCTGCCTCGCTGTTTACAAGACTTGAATTAATTGATTTTGTCTCGACGGTAAAATAGTTGCGGTCGGTCCCTGTGACGGCGATAGACAGTGATTTGACAAGGTTTTCGCCTTTGAAGAAAAGCCGGGCTACAGTCGTTTTTCCCTCGGCTACCTGACCGAAGTCGAGCGACATTCCCTGTACGGGAGTGACGAGATTAGGTGTTCCCGACTGTTGTCCTGAATTGCTCTCGTAGAAAAGTTCACCGGTCTTGCTTCCCCAGATGTATTCGGCAAGTTGTGGATAGTCGATAAACGGATTACGGTTGTTCTGTATCATGTAGACCTGCTCGTTGCGGTCGATCTCTTTCTGGCTCACCGGATCCTCTTCATTCCACCTGAGCAGCAGTTGCTGAGCCCATGGAGCGAGGGTTGGATAAGTGTTCTGTTGAAGCATCCACATGTAGGATCGGTTCCAGGTGAGATTCTGGTAACATGTGACCATGTAGAAGTATGTGCGTGCGAAGTCACCTTTATACTCGTCGGCGGGTTCAAACACTTTTGCCGCGCCGCCGCCTTGTCCCGTGACGGCATAACCCACTTTTATAAGTCCGTTATCAAACGTCGATGTGGAGACGGTGCCGAGCGGATAGTTGCTCTTAGCCTGATTTGCGGCAGCTTCCGAGGGATACAGATGATTGAGGTCTATGTATGCGGGAATATTGGTTGACCCGCCCCACCAGCTTTTGGGGAATGAATGTTCACGGTTGAGTCCCGAGAAACTGGGCGCATAGAGAGGTATGTTGGAATACATGTCCCACCATCTGCGTGAGCCGTCGGGATAGACATCAGTGCGCTGAAAATATTTCGGAAGATCCTGATATGACGATATTTCGGTGTGGTTGTAAATAAGATTGCACAGAGCGGTCTTCAGTTCGGCATCCTTTTTCCCGTTTATGGTTGTGTAGTATCCTGCCGGAATCTCGGCACCACACCACATCGAGACACATATAAAGGTTAGAGTCAGTTGAAGTAGTCGTTTCATTCTTAATTTGACATTATTAGAGATAGGAGTGACCGGGGTTACAGTTATTTTTAGAGTTTGCCGCGGAAACAGCGACGGCGTTTGTGCTGCCGGCGCTCAAAGTATTCCCACTGTTTCTGTACGCCTGAATTGTCCTCCCACTCGGGATTACTCTCGGCATATTTGTAACCTGTTTTTATATACGAGGGAATCAGGTCGGCAAAAAGGAGTGCGTTTACGCCCTTGTTCTGATACTCCGGATCGACGGCAACGAGAAGGAGGTCGACAGTGTCGGTCTTGCCGCGCAATGCTTTCAAAAGATGCCACCACCCGAACGGGAATATGCGTCCGCGGCTTTTCTGTAATGCGCGTGAGAAAGACGAGATAGAGATTCCGACGCCTACGAGCTTGTCATTTCCGTCGACAATAACGCACACGTCGTCAAGGCGAAGAATCCCGAGATACATCTTTATGTAATACTCGATCTGACGCTGGTTGAGCGGCGAGTAGCCGTAGAGCTTGTCGTAAGCCCGGTTGATGAGGTCAAACAGTGCTTGCCCGTAACTGTCTTTGAGTTTTTTGCGTGAAGTGAATTTTACTACGCGCAGATTATATTTTTTCTTGACAATCTCGGTAATGCGCTGGTGTTTTTCAGGAATACCGTCAGGGACTGTCATGCGGTACTCGACCCAGTCGGCATCTTTTACCATTCCGCGGCGTTCCATGTGTTTCGGATAGTAGGGATAGTTGTAGATGGTAGCCATCGTGCCGAGCTGGTCAAATCCTTCTATCAGCATGCCTTCATGATCCATGTCAGTAAATCCCATCGGACCGACTATATCAGTCATGCCCTCGCTGCGTCCCCAGTCGCTTATTGCATCAAAGAGCGCGTCGACAACCTCGTTGTCATCAATAAATTCTACAAATCCGAAGCGTAGGTCTTTTTTCCCGGTGCGCTCGTTGACAACATCATTGATTATACCCGTGATACGTCCTACCGGCTTCCCGTCACGGTAAGCCATGAACGAGCGTGCGCGGCAATAGTCGAATGAAGGATTTTTCTCTGGTGTCAAGGTGTTGATATCGTCCATTATCAATGGCGGTACAAAGCAATCGTTACCTTTGTAATGGTCGATTCCAAACTGTACAAACTTTTTCAACTCGCTGTGAGTCGGTTTTATCTCTTTGATTTCTACTGACATAAGTTGGCGTCTTACTTAATGTTGTGTCCTGTGTTAAGCCAAGCAAGCAGGCACACCATGATTAATAAAAATGCGATAATTATGATATACAACCGGTTGTAGGTACGGTTGTCGATAGCAAGTTTCAGATCTTGAATATCGCGGTAGCGATGTGACGGGTCACATTCGAGACAGCGGTTGGCTACCTTGCGCAGGGCGCTGTGACGTTCGGGCAGTTGATCAAGGACTTCGGTCAGCACCTGTCCGAAACTGTATATGTCTTCGGAGGCGTCAGCGGCTGTAAGATGTTCGCGTTGGTCAAATCCCACGTCAATAAGTTTCAGGTTACCGATATTTTCGGTAAAAATTATTGTCTCGGGACGTATCTGATGATGGACTATATGATTGGTCTGTATGTATTCGATCGCATCGACAAGCTGATGGGTGACCTTGTAGAGAATATCATCAGTAATCTTTTTTTCGTTGATGAGTTTGCGCAGCGAGTCGCCGTATACGTCGTCGGTGATGATACAGCGACCGATTCCCGGCACGTCCTCGTAGTCGTTTATCATCACGATGTGGGGATGAGCGAGGTTGTAGCGCACATCAAACTCTTTCTCGATCATGGCACGATACTTGGGGTCATCACGGTACTGCTCCTTTAGGGTTTTGAGCATTAGCCATTTACCAAATTTCTTTGCCGTGTAGACATCATAAAACTCTTCGTCCCACTCGGGCAAATGTTCTATTTCGGTCCATTTCTCTGTTGTCGCGGGGGCTGTTTTGTCGTCAGTGTCCATGAGTCAGATAGTTGTATAATGATGAGATGATTAGTTTGCTGGAGTGATACCGGCAAGTTTCAGTATTTTAGCGGGAATATCGATGTTGTTGTTTAGTGAGCTGAAAATCTCCGCCCCCTCGCCGACGGCATATACGGGGACAGGATTGCCGGTGTGGTGAGGTGATGCCCATCCTATCCCGGCGTTATTGTTCCATACGTCAAAAACAGCAACGGCAAAGGCGTTGAACGAGGCGTAGAGACTTTTATGATCCTCGCTGTTACGCAGTTCAAATGTCTCGTCAAAGAGTTTTTTCATGCGCTCCTCTTGTTCAGGTTTGACGTTGATAACGTCCCAGAGACCCATGTTTTCGGAAAGGTATTCTTTCATGTTGTCCCATGAGAATGACTTTCCTGAATCAGAAGCAAGGAGCTCTTTGCAGAACCGCGAGAGCATCTCTTTTGATATTTTCTGATAGGGTACATATTTCAGATATGAGGCATATCCTGTCGTTTTGTTGCCGAGTGCGAGTCCGCCGGTATCATGGTCGGCAGTCACTATGATGAGGGTTTCATCGGGGTGAGCGAGATAAAAATCGTAGGCGAGTTTCAGTGCCTTGTCAAAGTTGAGGGTCTCGATGATCACGGTAGCGCCGTCGTTGGCATGTCCGGCATGATCGATGTTACCGCCTTCAACCATCATGAAGAATTTGTCGGGAGTGTTTTTAAGCAGATGGGTGATGCAGGCACCCGTCATGTCGGGGAGGGTGAGTGCATTGGGGATGGAGTCGATAGTATAGCCTATGTTTCCGCTGTGGAATGAATTGTTGTCAAAAAGGAATACGCGGCGTGAGTCGGAATTTGCGGCATCAGCAGCTGTCGATACCATGTCAATGCCGTTTTCACGGAATATATCGTAGAGGTCGGTCGCTTCACCGGTCTTTTTGTCGGTGACACCGCGCCATTGTGAGCCGGCGATGAACTCATACCCCGATGCGGCAGCCTGTCGACCGATTTCGTAATACATCGAGCGTGACGGAACGTGGGCATAGAAAGCGCCGGGCGTGGCATCGTCGGGGGCTACGGAGGTGACGAGACCTACACCGTAACCGTTGTCGTGCAGATGCTTGGCGATAGATGTCACCGCCATTGTATCGGGATTCATACCGAGCATGCCGTTGCGGGTCTTTGTGCCGGTCGAGAGTGCCGTGCCGGCTGCAGCGGAGTCGGTAACGGTGCTTGATGCCGAGTAGGTCATTGCCTGTCCTGCGACCGGAAATTGCATCATTGTCAGCTTGTCGGTGTTGCCGAGCACGTCGCGGTTGAATGTCTCGGTTGACATTACATGACCGTTGCCCATCCCGTCGCCGATGAAATAGAATATATAATGAGGCGCGGCGCCCCATGCAGTCAGGGAGCTTGCTATGGCTATGGATGTGATGAAAGTCTTTATCTTCATTATGATTGAGAGGTTGTTGTTTTAATATGGGATAGTTAGAAAGAATCGTTAAGCTCAAGGAGGGGATCGAGAAACCGGCGGTCGTTGCACAGACGCGGCACCTTGCGTTGTCCTCCCAGTTTCCCTGTCGAGGCAAGCCAACGGTCAAACAGCCCGTGCCGGGCTTCGACAATTGTCAGCGGGTCGAGAAATATATTGCCTGAGCGTTTTGCATCGTAATCTGAGTTTTCACGTCGCAGATTGGCGTCGAGCTGTGATGCAAATTCAGCTGTGTCGGCAGGACGGTGAGCCCATTCAATCAACCACTCGTGACGACCGCGGGAACGGTCGCCGGCATAGACCGGGGCGGCTGTGTAATTTTTTATAGAGGCACCGGTCTCACGGCATGTCCTTGACAGAGCGGCGTCGGCGTTATGTACCATCAGTTCCTCGCCGAAAGCGTTGATAAAATGTTTCGTTCGTCCGGCTATCGTGATTGTGAGCGGTTCCACGCTCTCGACTTTCACAGTGTCGCCGAGACGGTATCGCCACAGACCGTTGCACGAGGTGATGACCATCTCGTAGATCTTTCCCGGGACGGCTTTCCATGCCGGGATGACCTCGGGGTTGTCTGAGTCGGCATCAGTGACAGGGATGAACTCATACAGCACTCCGACGTCGGCAAGCAACAGCATGGCACGGCTGTCGCGGTCGAGTTGTACGGCAAAGAATCCCTCGCTGGCGTTATAGGTCTCGAGGTAGCGCATGCGTGAGGTGTCGGTTATGTGGCGGTATTGTTCACGATAAGGTTCAAATGATATGCCCCCGTGGAAAAATACTTCCAGATTGCCCCAAATGTCATGGATCGAGGAGGCGCCGGTGGCTTTTAGAATCTCTTTAAGTACGGTAAGAAACCACGACGGCACTCCTGAAATATTGGTTACGTCGGCTTTGACCGCGGCATTGACAAGTGCAGGAAGTTTCTTGTTCCAGTCAATCATAAGCGCTGTCTTTTTATCGGGAACGCGCACGAGATTGGCGATAGGATTGATACACTCGATGAGGTGGGCTGACAGGTCGCCGACTTTTACACCCGATGTGGGGTGTAGTTCGGTGGCAAAACTACCTCCGAGAATGAATGCATTGCCTGAGAAGATACGGCTGTCGGGATAGAGACGCAGATAGTTTGCTACTACGTCGGTGCTTCCCCTGTAATGACATCGTTTCAGCCCGTCGGCAGTGATGGGAATGTATTTGCTCTTGCCGTCGGATGTCCCCGATGATTGTGCAAACCGACTGACACGACCGTGCCACAGTAGGTCTCGCTCTCCGGCAACCATCTTCATGACCAGGTCGCGGATGTCCTCATAATGTACGAGCGGTTGCGTGGCGGCAAACTGTTCATAGCTGTCTATCGAGGCGAAGCCGTGACTCTCTCCCCACATAGTTGAACGCGCACTTTTAAGCAACTGCTTAAGCAGCTGCCGCTGCGACTGTTCAAACGCACCGGCGCATGCGAGCATTTCTCGTGCGACGTGAGAGAAATATGGGCGTGCTATGGGGGTAAAGTTCATCATTCTGTCAAAAGGTCTGATGTCATTAACCAACAAAGTTACAAATAAAAATTTAAAAAGCAAGTTCTATTTTTCCTAACCGCTTGTGGGTAACCTTGTCAGCCGGCGATATGGTAGGTTAGTTCATGGTCTTGGTGCTGTCAGTGTGCCATGTTGCGCGGGTGGTGGAGCAGAATCTCCTGACGTAGTTTGGTGCGGTCGAGGTGTATGTAGATTTCAGTGGTGGCGATACTCTCATGACCGAGCATCTGCTGTATGGCACGCAGATTGGCACCACCTTCGAGCAAATGGGTGGCGAAAGAGTGGCGCAGTGTGTGTGGAGATATTGTCTTTTTGATACCGGCGAGTTCGGCAAGGCGCTTGATTATATAGAAAATCATGACGCGCGTGAGCCGGTGTCCGCGTCGGTTTAGAAACAGGATGTTTTCCTCGCCGGGCTGTATGTCAAGCGTTTCGCGCTGACTCATGTAATCCTTAATCTCAGTTACGGCGACAGGTGAGATGGGGACAACCCGCTCTTTGCTCCCCTTACCTCGGACTACGATATAGCCCTCGTCAAGAAATAATTTGTTGATTTCAAGATTTATCAGTTCCGATACACGTAGACCGCAGCCGTAAAGAGTTTCGATTATGGCACGGTTACGCTGAGCCTCGTCGGCACCGGCGTCGATACATCCTATCATCGCGTCGATCTCCTCCACATCAAGCACCTCGGGGAGGTGACGTCCCAGTTTTGGACTCTCAAGCAGCAGCGTGGGATCAACGTCGATGTAACCCTCAAGTCTCAGATAGTGGAAAAATGATTTTATTCCGGAGACTATGCGTGCTTGTGAGCGTGGAGCTATCCCGAGATCATGGAGATCGGCGAGAAAACCTTGAATCACGTCGAGGTCGACATCGTGTATCCTGACGGCTCCTTCGGCACAGTAGTGTACAAACTTTGACACATCGGTGACATAGGCTGCGCGGGTGTTTTCCGACAGTCCTCGTTCGAGTGTTAAAAAAGCGCCGTAGTCGGTTATGATTCGTTCTATGTCGTCAATGTGTCTCATATTTTATCAGCGCTCAGAGAACCATAGGGAGAATGTTTGGCGCGGCAAATGGCGCAACCCTGCTATTACAGCAGTCCTGCCGTTGGTGAATGTCATGCCGTGATCCAGTTCCCTGCTTGTTTCGCGCCATGCGTTGCCGATACGTCTGATGTCAAGGACGATGACAGTGCCCCCTTTGTTGAGTGCGTCAAGCATTATGTCGGCAAGTTGCTGTGACGTTTCTTTGTCGGTGTTGCCTATTACGATGTAGGGGGGATTGTCCCCGATGGCGTTACCGTAAGCGGTTAATGCGCTGTCGAGCGATCTGTCAACAGTGACACCGGCATGATATCGGTCGAGCAGCATGGCGATTTCGGCTGGACAGGTAGAACTGCCCGGGCATAAAATCATCGGTACCCGACTGTCGGCGCGCATCATGGCGAGTGGAGCCACTCCCGACGAGTCTCCGATGAAAAGTATCGCGCGCGGCTGAAAGTGACAGGTGACACGGAACAGCAATTTCGCCGTGCCAGGTGCGATCACCCCATGTCGCCGTTTTGTCAATCGTCGTGCCTCGTCGTGCCAGCGGTCAATATCCTCGTAAGCGTAGAACGGTGTGCGCTCATGTATCACTTTAACCGTGAAGTTGAATGCAAACGGTGAGTGTATTCCGTGTCCTTTGCTACGGTGGTAGCGTTTTATTGCCGTGCAGAATGATTTCAACGTTGTTACCATAGTCGGCTACCGAAGATGACGGGAGTGTTTAATGTTGAGGGGGCGGGATTATTCATCGGAATTTTCTCCCCCATGCTCTTTACGGCGGCAAGCTATGACAACAGCGGCAATCAGGGCGATGTATATGATGATTACGGCTGTGACAGCGATGGTATTGGTGGTGCGGAGCGACTCGGGATCAAAGGTGAGTTCTATCGTGTGGTCTCCGGCAGGGAGTCTGAGCGCACGCAACAAATAGTCTACCCGACCTATTTCGATCGCGTTCCCGTCAATTGTGGCATGCCAGCCCCACGGGAAGTACACTTCCGACATCACCATTATACCGCCGTTTACGGTCGAAGCATGATAGGTCAGTCTGTTGGGCGCGTAGGTGGTCTCAAACACGGTGTCGCCTTGTGCCTTGGGAAGTGTTTCTCCGAGGATATCCCGGAATTTCACGTCGGCTACCGCTACCGTTGCCGGGTCTATATAGTCAAGAGCGTTCATCTCGGCGTCAGCGTTGTTGACGTAGAAAATCGAGTCGACGATCCAGGCGTTGCCTAACGCTGCGGGATTGGGTATAACTTTTCCTGACGGGTCGAGGATGTAACGTCCGTTGAGCATGTTGACTACATTGAGGTCGGACTGATCGCCCTTACCGGCGGCGAGAGGCGCGAGGTGTCGCTCAATCATGTCCTGATAACGTGTCAGTTTAGCCGCGTGGTAGCCTCCGATCATCTTGTGATGGTAAGAGGGCGCGGCAGCATAAAACTGTGAGCCGAGAGCCATTACACGATAGTTTGATGTCGTGTCCTGAAGAATATACCGGTCAGCATCGGAGAGAGGGAACTGTGCGGCAGTGTCGATCGTTTCTGATTCTACGAAGCTGTCATGACTGAGGTAGCGTTTGTTGACTGAGTAGAGGTCGGCGACAATGAGCAGTCCCACGATACCGCCGGCGACAGCCGGACGTAATGTTTTCTTGCCGAGCAGAATCATTGTGAGCGGTATAGCGGCAAGGACAATGAAGATGAGGGAGCGCAGAGCGTCGGAACTTACCATCGACATACGTATCTCGGTGACAGTGGAGGCAATCTTGGGATTGTAGATCGACAGCATCGAGAGAACGTCGTCGGGGTATCCCTGTCCTTTCATTCCGTCGGTTATCATTGCCGACAACTGGCGGTCGCCTTCAGAGATTCCCGACCCGTAGAACGAGGGCATGAGCCATCCTATAAGACAGAGCAGGGCGACAGCACCGAAACTGATGATGAACGGGCGTATCATGGCACGTCGTGCGTCGGCGTCGGCTGTCAGCAGTTTCTGAAGGGCGAGTATGGCAAGGAACGGCATGCAGAACTCGGCAATGACGAGAATTGACTCGGGTGTACGGAATTTGTTGTACATCGGGACGATGTCGATAAACAGGTCCGTGAGCGACATGAAGTTGCGACCCCATGCGAGCAGTATCGACAGGATGGTAAGCAGGAGAAGCGCCCATTTCAGCGGTCCCTTGACGATGATGCAGCCAAGGACAAAAAGTGCCACGATAATACACCCTACGTAGACCGGTCCGTTGGTGCTCTCCGGTTCTCCGAAGTATTGCGATACATAATAATTGATGTATTGTGACTCATACTGGTTAAGTCCCTTGTCGGCTATGATGTCATCAGCCCCGTCGACCGATGTCAGTGACAGCGGTACCATCTGTCCTTTCTCTGGACGAGCCGAGGCTCCGCCTTTGATATTTGGGATAAGAAGCGTCAGGGTTTCTCCTCGACCATAGCTGTACTGGGTTATGTAGTTGCGGTCAAGACCTTTGCCTGTTGAGCCGGCGTCGGCATCGGAAAGTTCGGAATGACCGCCGCGTATAGTTTCTTTTGAGTATTCGTATGTGTTGTAGAGGCTCGGGATATTTGCTGCGACAGCGAGTATGCCGCCCGCTATGACAGCAACAGTAGCTTTACTCCACTGTCCTACGGTCTTGTCCTTTATCGCCTTACAGAGATAGGCGATCATGATGCCGATGATGACAAATGCGAAATAGTAGGTCATCTGGACATGGTTGGACGAAATCTGCAGCGTTGCAAACAATGCGCACAAAGCACCGCCCGCGATGTACCGCCGGCGATAGGCGAGTATTATTCCGGCAATCGTCGGAGGAACGTATGTCAGAGTAAGGAACTTCCAGATGTGACCGGCGCCGATTATGATGATAAAATAGGTGGAGAACGCCCATGCGACAGCTCCGATGAGACCGTAGTACCATCTCACTCTCATCACAAGCATAAGGATAAAAAATCCTATCATCATCATGAAAAGCAGATTGGATGGCGATGGCAGTCCGCAGCCGTAGAGCACATTGATCCAGGAATATAGACCCGAAGAGGGATAAGACGGAGCTATCTGAAACGTAGGCATTCCCGAGAAGAGCGAGTTGGTCCAGCGGGTGTCCTCGCCGGTAGCTTCGGTAAATGCTTTTGCTTCTTGTCCGTTGGCGAGTCCTTGCTGCATGTCGTGCTGACGCAACTGATTTCCCTCAATAGAGTCGGGATAAAAGAACGCCAGTGAAATGATGACCATGACGGCTATTGCGATAAGCGAGCCCCATACCTGAGGCTTGACGAGCCAGTTTTTTATAACCTGAGTCAGCGACTCTTTCTTCGTGTCCATATTGTGTAGTTAAATATTATTTGCAGGCAAAAGTAGCCAATAAAAATCAGAAAAGCAATGTTTACTTGATGACTGCAAGCCCTCCCTTTGCAGTTTCTTTATAGAGACTTGGCAGGTCATGACCGGTCTGTTTCATAACTTCGACTATGCGGTCAAACGATACGGAATGACGACCGTCGGAAAATGCCGAGTAGAGGTTTGCGTCAAGAGCGCGTGCCGCGGCGTAGGCGTTGCGTTCGATACAGGGTATCTGTACGAGCCCGCACACAGGGTCACATGTCAGTCCCAAGTGATGTTCGAGCCCCATCTCAGCTGAGTATTCTATCTGGGCGGGTGTACCGCCGAACAGCTGACTGGCAGCTGCGGCAGCCATAGCGCATGCCACGCCGACTTCTCCCTGGCATCCGACTTCGGCACCTGATACCGACGCATTGTGTTTCACGATGTTACCGAACAGTCCTGCCGTAGCAAGGGCACGCAGTATGCGTTGTTCGGAAAAGCCTTTGGATGTGTAGAGGTGGTAAAGCACTGCGGGAACGACACCGCACGATCCGCATGTGGGCGCAGTGACAATTTCTCCTCCCGACGCGTTTTCCTCGGAGACGGCAAGAGCGTAGGCATAGACAAGACCGCGGCTTTTAAGACTGCTGTTGTAACCGGCTGCGTGGACATAGTAGCTCACGGCTTTACGGCGCACGCCGAGACCGCCGGGGAGTACTCCCTCGGCTTCGATTCCTTTAGTGACGGCAGTCTTCATTACTTCCCATACATGGCGCAGGTAATCCCAAACGTCAGCCCCTTCGCACATGTCGACATATTCCCAGTAGCTGCGTCCTGTCTCTTCACACCATTTCAGTATCTCGGAGATGGTGGTCATCTCATAGATTGACTCGCCAGCCTGGCGCGTCTCACCTTCATGCATCAGGTCTCCGCCGCCTATTGAGTAGACAGTTTCCTCGCCGGTTATGTTACCGTCGGAGTCAAACGCTCTGAACGTCATCCCATTGGGGTGGAACGGAAGGAAAATGTCGGGTTGCCATACAATTTCTGTAGGTGCGACAGGTTCAAGCACTTCAAGAATCGCTTTGTCAGTGAGGTGTCCCTTGCCGGTGGCAGCGAGAGAGCCGTAGAGTGTTACCTCAAACCGTGATGTGCCGAGGTGTTTCTCCTTGAAATTGACGGCAGCTTGCCGCGGTCCCATGGTGTGACTGCTCGACGGTCCGTAACCTATCTTGTATAGACGTTTGATTGATTCCATAATTTGCTGTTTTTTGAGGTCGTTTTAAGGAAGAAGAACAGGAAAAGAGCTGCTGCGGTGAATAGTGAAACCGAGAAGCTCAGGAAGATGCCGTATATGCCCAGTCCGACAGTGAAGCCGAGAAAATATGTCGCCGGGATGCCCACGATGACGTAGGAAATGAACGCGATCCATAACATGGGCATGACGTTGGACGTGCCTCGTAGGGCATTGGCAAAGTTGATCTGTGTAGCGTCGCCATACTGATATAGAACCAGCGGGAAAATAAGCGACATAGCCATTGCAAGCAGCTGAGGATTCTCGGTGAAGAGTCCCATGAGCGACTTGCCGAAGAAAATGAATACGAGCGATGAGAGTGTCGCCACAGCCATTATGACGTGATAACCGGCAAATGCGGTACGCCTCATTTCAGTGCGATCGTTGAGCCCTGCTGCATTGGCGACAAGCACTGAGACGCTTGTACCGAGACTGTAGTAGATGCAGAATCCGAGAGTCCCGACAATGACAAGTATCTGAAACGACGCGAGTTGCAGATCTCCGAGCCATCCCGCCATGACAGCCGCAACCGAGAACGAACCGCTTTCCATTGCCATCTGTAATGCGACCGGCCAGGATGTTGTATTTAGCCGTCGGGCGCGACCGGAGTCAAACCGTGCGTGCCGGAATCCTTCGCGGCAAGTCTGATATCGTTTGCTGAGGCAAAACACGATGATAATTGCCACGGGACAGAATATACGTGCAACGAATGTGCTGATTCCGGCACCTGTCAGTCCCATCTCGGGGCAACCGAGGTGTCCGAATATCAGAACATAGTTTCCCGCCACATTCAACACGTTGGCAACTAGGATGATGACTGTCGGCATTATCGTGTTTTTTATGGCATAACTCCACTGCGCGAATACGTTGAACAGTGAGATGGGAATCATTCCGGCAAGATATATCAGATAGTAGGGGCGTATGACCGGTAGTAAGTGCTCGGGTTGTCCCAGACGGTCGATGTTGAGATACAGGATAAACATCACCAGAGAGACCGATGCCGAGAATATGAGGTTAAGGATGACACCGGTGCGGAGCATAGCTCCCGTCTCAGCTTCACGTTTCTGGGAGAACAGGGCGCCGATAAGGGGCGTCAGACCGTAAGTGAAACCTATGCAGAAAAAGATTGCGACGTTGAACACGTTGTTGACAAACGATGCCGAGGCGAGTGCTTCAGTCGAGTAGCGCCCTACCATTACGTTGTCGGCAAACCCCACAACAATCATGCCCAACTGTCCGATGAGAATCGGCAGTCCGAGTTTCAGTATCGAGGCATAGTAACCCTTGTATCGGCGTATAATGTCTGATCCTTTTTCAGCCGGATTCATACAAAACAATTAGTTGAAAACCAGGATGCGCTCAACGTATATCTTATTGCCGGTAGAGCGGCTGTCGGCTATGTCGAGATTTTCAAGCCGCAGCATGTGGTCGCCGGCGTCAAGTCCTGTATTGTAATATAGGAAAGCACGGTTGCCCTGATACTTTCCTGCTTCGGTCACATAGTAGGTGTTGACAGTCTTGTCGGGGTTGCCGTCGATAGAGACAAGCGCTTTGCCGCCGTCAGTGTTCCAGCTGCCGAGGATTGCTACTCCGGTTCCGGTGAAGGGAATTTCCATCACGTCGCCGGGTGTTGTTGCGACCTTGTAGGGGTCATAGTCACCGTCGCCGTAGATAAAGTCCTCCCAGTTGCCGGTGAAATTCCAGCGGTCAGTCTCGGCAACCGGGACCATGTAGCTGAAGCGGAGATCCTGAAATCCTTTTTTGAATTCAGGTGCTACGGGTTGCTGAGGAACGATTGAATAGCCGTCGGGGGTAACTTTGCCTCCGTTTGCAGTCACGTTTTCGTCTATGAAGGCAAGTGTCTGTGAGACAGCTTTGTTAAACGAGTAGTTTGTGTGGTCGAAACATTCGTCGGCAATAGCGGGGATATGGGATTTCAAGCGGTCGGGGATTGCGTCATACCCGCTTATGATACCGAGCAGCGCGGCTGCTGTCGCAGTGTTGCAATCGGTGTCCTGACCACATCCGATTGTGATTCCCATGGTCTTTTCCCAGTCGCCGTCACCGTAGAGCAGACCGGTGACGACATAGGCTCCGTTGAGTTTCGCATCGATATTGAACGGCAGATAGGGCGTGCACACGTCGTCGGACGCCCACTTGTCGTTGAGTATCTGCCAGGCGGCTGTCCAGTCGTCGGGATTGGCGGCATGAGCCTCAATGACATCGCGTATGCATGCCGCGTAGCCGCTTTCGGCAGGGATTGCACCGAGTGCGCGGGTGACAAGCGAGTCGATGTTGTTGCAATCAAAAGCCATGGTGTGGAGGGCACATATATACATGCCGGCATACAGTCCGTCGCCCGACGCCATGATTGAGCCGACACGCTCGCACATCTCGTTAGCCGACTGAGGCATGCAGGGATTGACAAAGCCAATGAAGTCACACTCGATCTGGAAATCGATATCCTCGCAATGGATGCTGTTTGCCGGTGAGGCGAGTTCGGTAACAGGCACGCTGTCAAAATAGTTCTTTCGAGCCTGAAGATTGGCATGGCACAGGGAAAACTCGGCGTTGGCAAAATTCTTTGCAAGCGAGTCGACAGCTACATCCTGTCCGTACTGTTCCATAGTCATCATGAAGTTCATCTGACCGTAGATGTCATCTTCCTTGAGAGCAAGAGCTACGTTTTCCGGTTGCCACTGTACGGAATCGGTGTACATACGGTCAGTCGCCGCAAATTCCATCGGGCGTCCATACATGACTCCGATCATTTTTCCAGCCCATGCACCTTTAACTTTGTTTTCCATTACGTCACGCGATATGTCAACTACTTGTGCCGGACGGTTGCATGATGATAAAAGCATTGCCGTGAGAATTACGGCTGAGGACAAAAACTTCATAATGATAAGGAATGTGATAATGATAAAAATTAGCCCAGCTGCCTTTCCGGCGGCTGAGCTAACGGTAATAAATTTATGATCAGTTTCGGCTTGACCCGAAGAAACGGAGCAGGTAGAGGAAGAGGTTGATGAAGTCAAGATAGAGACTCAACGCTCCGATTGTGGCGAGACGACCGTCGGTCGCGTTAGGCATTGCGAGAGCCATGCGCTTGATTTTCTGAGTGTCCCATGCGGTGAGACCGATGAATATCAGAACGCCGATACCTGATACGATCCATTCAAATGTGGTGTTTGCCCAGAAGATGTTGACAACACAACAGATGATAAGACCAAACAGAGCCATGTAAAGGAATGACCCGATCTTGGTGAGGTCACGGTCTGTAAAATATCCGTAGACACTCATGGCGCCGAAAGTTCCGGAGCAGATAAGGAATGTCTTGAAGATTGAACCGATGGTATAGACGGCGAAAATTAGTGAGAGAGTCAGACCGTTGACAATCGCGAAGAGGATAAAAAGCATTGTGGCGGTCGAGCTGCTGAGCTTATTGATGCCGCTCGAGATGCCGATAACGAGTCCGAGTTCAAGGATTGCGAGACCCCAGTAGAGCCAACGGTTGGTGACGAGGAGTCCCATGATATTGGGCGCAGCGGCTGCAACTCCCCATGCTACGAGAGCGGTGACAAGCAGTCCGGCAAACATTTTTACATACACGCTTTTCATGACCTGGGAAACTTGGCGGTCAAGAGTGTCTGCATCGTAAGAATTGGAATAGTAATTGTTCATAAATTCGTAGTCCTTAAAAAATAAAATTCAGTTTAATAATATAATAACATCGGCAACCGGGTTAATGTTACATGCGTTCGGGAACATTTATTCCGAGCAGTCCCATTCCGGTCTTTATAACACGTGCGGTGGCGTGGCACAGGGTAAGACGAAGAGAGCGCACGGCTGTATCTTCTTCACGCAGGATCGAGTAGTCGTGATAGAACTGGTTGTATTGTTTAACGAGGTCGTAGACATAGTTGGCGATGGTGGCAGGACTGTATGACTTTCCGGCTTCGGCAACTACCGAGGGGAAGTCGGCGAGAGTCTGTATCAGTGCAATCTCCTTTTCATTGGGGACAACGGCTGTATAGTCGGTCATTTCCATTCCCTGCTCTTTCGCTTTGCGGAGAACCGAGCAGATGCGGGCATAGGTGTACTGGATGAACGGACCGGTATTGCCGTTGAAGTCAATCGACTCCTCGGGATTGAATGTCATGTTCTTGCGCGGGTCAACCTTTAGCAGGAAATACTTGAGTGCGCCGAGCCCCACGGTGCGTGCTATTTCCTCGGCTTCTTCGTCGGAGAGACCGTCGAGTTTGCCAAGCTCCTTTGACACTTCACGTGCGGTGGAAATCATTTCGTCCATCAGGTCGTCGGCATCGACAACAGTGCCTTCGCGGCTCTTCATCTTGCCGTTGGGAAGTTCGACCATGCCGTAGGAGAAATGCACGAGGTCTTTGCCCCATTTGAATCCGAGCTTGTCGAGAAGCAGCGAGAGCACCTGGAAATGGTAGTTCTGCT
>CAYTWG010000040.1:0-22186 GCA_964442005.1 uncultured Bacteroides sp.
GGATTATAGTAGTTGCTACTATAATAAGATGAGTTGATACCGGTCTGACGGCTATAGTAAGCCGAGACGGAGAGCGAGTTGGGTCGTTTACCTCCAAACCAAGGATCGAGGAATGAAAGGCTGTAAGCCTGATAGTAGCGGGCGTTGGTCTGTGCAGATATGGTAAATGTCTGTCCTTCGCCCTGCGGGATGATACCCTTGTAGGAGTTGGGGTTAAAGAGGTTTTTGATAGAGAAGTTGGTGAACTTCAGGGCGAGTTTACCGATTATACCGGTCTGTCCCCAACCCATTGAAAACTCTATCTGGTCATTTGCTTTGGACTCGAGGTTGAACACGATGTCGACTGTACCGTTTTCCTGGTTGGGCTGCGGGTCAATACTGATTGTCTCGGGGTTGAAGTGACCGGTCTGTTCTATTTCACGGTAAGAGCGCATAAGGTCGTTCTTACTGAAGAGCTCGCCGGGACGTACACGCAACTCGCGGCGTATAACCTTTTCATACAGACGGTCGTTACCGTTGATTATCACCTTGTTGATGCGAGCCTGCGGACCTTCACGCATGCGGAGTTCAAGGTCGATAGAGTCGCCTTTGATATTGCGTTCGATAGGTATAATCTGATAGAAGAGGTAACCGTTGTCCATGTAGAGGTTTGCCACGGCGTCATCATCCTTGTTCAAACGGTCCTCAAGAAGTTTCTGGTTGTAGACTGATCCGGGCTGTATGTCAAGCAATTGATTGAGTCGGTCGGTCGGATAGACAGTGTTTCCGACCCACTCGATATTGTTGATGTAGTATTTCTTACCTTCTTCAAGGGAGATGTATACGTCAACGGTTTTCTCATCGTGAGGCACGACGCTATCAGCAAGAATCTTTGCGTCACGGTAGCCTTTCTCGTTATATTTCTGTAAGATGCGGTTAAGGTCATCGTGATAGTCGCTTTCGACAAACTTTTTCTGGCGGAACAGGTTGAGAATCTTACCGTTTTCATTGGTCTTTTTCATCACACGCTGGAGAGCATTATCGCTCAATACCTCGTTGCCGTCGATATAGATTTTGTGGACTTTAACCTTGGAATGTTTGTCGACGTTGATGTCAACAATCATCTCGTTCTTCTTGGAAAGGTCCTCGCGCAGGGTAATATTGACGTCGGCATTTCCAAATCCTTTTTCTTCATAATATTTTTTTATGATAGATGTGGCGCGGTTGACGATGTTCTGGGTTATCTGCTGTCCCTTAATGAGTTGCAGACGCTCCTGAATGTCGGTCTTTTCACCCTTTTTCATGCCGTTATAGTTTATCTCAGAAATGCGGGGCTGAGTGCGGAGCACGATTTCAAGCCAGGCTTTCTTTCCTGCCACTTTGTCGAGCTTAATCTGGGCCTGGGCAAAAAGACCCTGACGCATAAGACGTCTCACGGCCTGATTGATGTCATTTCCCGGTATGTCGATTGTCTGTCCGACTTTAAGACCGGAATAACCTATGATGATGAAGTCCTCATAGTTGTCAGCACCGGTAACCTTTATGCCGGCAAGCTCGTAGGTCGCCGGCGTTGTAGAGAACGTCACGGGCGGATTGTAGATAGTGTCAACGGGTGTCTGACCGTTTGCCTTAAATATCAATGAGGCGCTTATGAGTGATAATAACAGGAAAATGTGATATCGCATGATTCTGATGTGATGGGAGTCATTATTTTAATTGTTCGCTCGTCAGCCCGAAACGGCGTTCGCGCGACTGGTATTTCAGGATGGCATGACAGAATTCATCTTTGGAAAAGTCAGGCCAGTAGGTGTCAGTGAAGTAAAGTTCGGCGTAGGCTATCTGCCATAGGAGGAAGTTGCTTATACGCTGGTCTCCGCCGGTACGTATCAGCAAGTCGGGATCGGGCATGCCGGCTGTTGACAGATGTGCTGCGACAGTCTCGTCATTTATGCTTGCAGGGTCAAGCTCTCCGGCGGCAGCCTTGGCTGCTATAAGTCGTGCAGCATTGGTTATCTCCCAACGAGCAGAGTAGCTGAGCGCGAGGTTGAGGTTCAGTCCGGTACAATGGGAGGTATCGGCTATGCATTGTTGCAGACGCGAAAGCGCGTCATCGGGCATGCGCGAGAAGTCGCCTATCATCGACAGCCTTACATTGTTTTTTATCAAGTCAGGGGTCTCGCGCTGTATTGCTATGCCGATAAGGTGCATCAAAGCGTCGACCTCATCCTGCGGACGATTCCAATTCTCGGTGGAGAAAGCATATAGAGTCAAGGCGCCTATGCCCAGGTCAGCGGCTATCTCGGTGATGCGGCGCACAGTGTTGACCCCCTCGACGTGCCCTTCGGAGCGGGGCAGGTTCCGGGATTTAGCCCAACGACCGTTGCCGTCCATTATGATGGCAACATGGCGTGGTAGCCGTGAGCGGTCTATGTGGTCAATTTCTGTGGTCATCTGTTTCATTCAAGATAGTGGCATGTAGCGCAGCGCTTGCCAAATTCGTAACTGATGGAGAAAGATATGTTGGAATACCAGTCGGTATTTTTGATAAACGAACTTTGTATCTGATAAAGATCGGACAGCTCTCCGTCAAGGTGGTCGCTGAACGCCTTTGTCATTGTAAATTCCAGTCCGAGTGTAATCCGCTCGCGGAGTTTATATTTGATGCCGGCACCCATCGGAACTGTAAAGGCAAACGCCGTGTTGCCACCGCATGTGGCAACGGCAAAGCCGGCACCGACAGTAAGATAGGGACTCCAGCGGCGTAACCGTTTGTAAGTCTCGCCGATTCCGAAACTGAAGAAGTTGAATTCAACTCGTTCTCCCAGTTCGTAGACGGTTGACTTAAACGAGTATTGCGCGTTGCCGGGAAGCACATTGTCAAAATCGGCGGTATTACCGCTTAATCCGAGTGCGTTGAACACTGTGCGGAACGCCCACCGTGCATCGGGACGATAGCGGAACGACAGACCTCCTGAAATCCCGGGATGCTTGAAAATGTTGCTTTCGTTGGCGTCGCCCAGATATCCACTCATACCGACTTGCCCGCCGAAGTCAAACCGGTAGGTCTCGTCTTGTGCTGATGAACAGAGTGCTGTCATGAACATTATGAGTATGAGTGTCAGTTGTTTCATTTACGTTTGTTTCCCGGAAACAGGAATCGTTATTGCAGTGGTTTAAAAGTCAAGTGATTGAGGACCCCACGCCACACGGTGTTGTAAAGAGTGCCGTTATAGAGCGAGCCGCCGAACATGTAGACATAAGGGGTGTCCCACTCGGTTATAGGCTTGACGGCGCGAGACTCGGGATGAACGGGAAGCATCCATCCTGCGGGAAGGGGCAGCGGTTCTACGGGATGCCAGCAGCCGGATGCCGAGCGTGCATGGTTGATTGAGTTGAACACGAGAGCCTGAGCTCCGGCTGTAGCGGGAACGTCCATCGGAAGTTGCATCTTTTTGTCGGCAAGTTTCCAATGGAAGCCAAGGTCGTAAGAGATATATACGTTGCGCTGTAGCGCACCGTCAGCAAGACGACCGCCCATTGCGACAAATACTGAGCGCTCGGTTGTTACCCATGTATTGGAATCGGTCTCGCAGCAATAGTAGGGAAATACTGCCATGCCCTCGGCGTTGAAGGGAGTAGCTTCCGAAATTTTAGCCCATACGGATCCATCATAACCCCATGTGGCACCGGTGAACAGACCTGTGGTTGTGCGTCCGCCTACGATCATTATCATCGCGTTGTCGCTCCATTCAGTTGTGAAACGGAATGTCGCGCTATTGCCGGTGATGGGGAACCCGCTATTAACGGTAGTCTCGGTGGTCGCTGGATATGTCACGTGGTAATAAGTTCCGTTCAGACGACGTATACCAAGCAGGCGTTTGCCATAGGCTCCGGTGATACTGAACCAGTTGACTCCTTCGGGAGTCCAGCTGTCGCCGTCGACCGATGAGTACAGGTTACCGTTATAGTCGAGTATATATAGCGTGTCGTCAGTTGCAGTGAACGAGTCGACCGAAGGTACAAATCCGAAGTTACCGGAAATGTAGCTCCAGTTGTCATTGGCAGGATTAGATGACGATGCAATGCAGTAGCCGTCGCCGGTATCGGTGGTGAGACACACAGCGTTACCGTTGTAACGTACCGTCTTTGAAGCGACGGGCGATGTCAGTGTGGTCGGGAGCGATCGCCGGGCGAGTTCGTTCCAGTACATCGAGTCGGGTATTGACTTGTGGACATTAACGTCTATCAGATAGTCACGTGATGCTTTTTCGTCAAATGAGACGAGGTGCAGACGCACAGGACCGTTGGCAAAGTTGACCGAGTCGGTTGGATGATTGATGTAGTCGATTATAGAGTCGGATGAATTGACTCCGGGAATATGCAGCTCTACTTTTGAACAGGCGTCAGTGGTGATATTGACAATCAGTCGGTTGATTTTCGTGCCGTAAGGGAGTGAGTCGGCATTAAAAATCCTGGCGTTCTTAAGGTCGATTGAGAAAAACACCGAGTCGAGGTTGTTGAGGACCTTGCTGTTGGCTTCCAGCGAGAACGATTTCACCATGACGTTGGCATAAGTGATTTCCAGTTCATCAACATCGGAATTGTCGTTACATCCTATGAAACAGCATGCAAGAACAGCCGACAGAAGATAGAGCGATATATTCTTAATCATAAGAAAATGTTCAAAATTAATCAGTTAATTAAACCCACACAAAGTGGCAATAATGCTTAAAACATTATTTTTCAAGGTGCAAAGTTAACAAGTTTTTCCTTAATAATGGACTAATGTGTCTTAAAATTGCTCAATGAAGTAGGATTACTTATTGAATAATGTTAAAACTTGGAAATAACAGGCGATTGCCGGCGAGTGTCAACACGTCGGCATGTAATTAAAGATTGTCGGTTGTCAGCAGCGGATTGTTGAAGTAGAACGCAATGGTGTTATCGCCGGCGTGAAGCAGTTTTGCCGGTGGGGTGTTGAGTGTGGGTGACGGGTGTGTGCCCCGTTCTCCGAGACGGCGTGGAGAAGTCTCGACACGTGCCAGGTCCCACAGCCCCTCGTTGATGAATGATTGCAGCAGAGTGGGTCCGGCTTCAACAAGAACCGATGTGATGCCGTTGTTGTAAAGCAGGTGCATGATCTCGCCGAGAGACCGGGACGGGTCGAGGATTATCTGTTCAACGTTTCCGGTATGGACGTGACTCTCTGTCAGCAGTAACGGTCGCGGTTCCACTCCCGAGAGGAGGACGGAGTCGTGCCTGATGAGACCACGTCGGTCAAGGATGACAGGGCGAGGCTGACGCCCTGTCCAGTCGCGGACATTAAGGCGGCAATTGTCGGCATTGACAGTTGATGCGGTCGTGAGTATCGCGTCATGTAACGCTCTCAGACGGTGGGTCCCGATTGTCGATAACCGGTTGGAAAAGACTGCACGTCCCGAGTCCTCGCGTCTCTCGTCCATGAAAGAGTCGGCACTCTGAGCCCATTTAAGCGTGATGAAGGGACGCTGCAAGGTGTGAGCGGTGAAAAATCGTGCGTTCAGCGAGCGAGACTCATCGGCAAGGATGCCTACCGCTACCTCTACTCCGGCATCGCGCAGCATCGCGATGCCGCGTCCTGCGACTTTTACAAACGGGTCAACGGCACCTACCACTACACGCGGAATCTTTTTCTCGATTATAAGCCGGGCGCATGGAGGTGTCTTTCCGTAGTGAGAGCAAGGTTCGAGCGTGACATACATGGTGGAGTCATTCAGCACCGCAGGATCTTTAACCGAGTTGACGGCGTTGACTTCGGCGTGTCCCTCCCCACACCGGCGATGGTAGCCTTCACCTACGATACGGTTTTCGTGTACTATCACAGCTCCTACCATGGGATTGGGCGAGGTGTTGCCTCGTCCGTGGGACGCGAGCTCAAGAGCTCTTTTCATGTATCGGATGTCAATTTCCATCGGTCAGTTCGATTGAGTCAGTTAATGATTGTCGGAGTCCACTCGTTGCCATAGCGGTCAAGGGGTGACACGGCGTATATGTAGCCTTTCATGCGGTCAGTCGGCAAGGTGAACGAAGGGGAATAGGTGATGTCTACGATATATTCAGGCTTAAACCCTGCGTCAATCTCCGAGGCTGCTTCTATCAGGTCAGTCTCCTCGGGGAGCGCATATACGACATATCGCATGTTGTCTAAGTCGTCCCACTCAAGTAGGGCGCCGTCGCGCCTCAGATGCTCGACAGCCCCCGGGTCCGGCGCGTCTTTCCAGTCTATTGCAGGGGGTAAAGCTACTGTCGTGTAATGATTTTCGCGCAGATGGCGTCCGAATCCTTTTGCCGCATCGGAGGTGATATATTTTGCCGAGTAGAATATCGAACCAGGCGCGGCGTTAAGCGTCTCGCGGCGGTTTATCTCGACCTGTGCGCCACGTTCTTCCCAAGCCTCACGGTTATCGGACTTCTGAAACGAACTGATTGAATGGCTTGCGTAGAAATGACAGGCAAAATGATCGGAAACCTCGCTCCACCATCGTGCTATCGGTTCATAGGGATTGGACGTGTTATCGCGGTTCCAATAAATCTGGGGTGAAACGTAGTCGACCGTTCCGGCTTCAAGCCAGGCGAGCGGGTCGCAGTATATGCGATCATACATCCAGTCGTTTCCGCAATAGCAGGGCGGGAGGTCATAGCGTGATGACGCGGCTCCGTTGCCGCCGCCTACTCCGGCGGGAGATATGCCGAATCTTACGTAGGGTTTTACCGTCTGTATCATGTCGTAAACTTCAGCGACAGCCTTGTTGACGTTTTCGCGTCGCCAGTCGGCTTGCGAGAGCAAACTGCCAGATGCTTTCCACCGGTCATGGTCATATCCCTTTCCGAGCGGAATGCGGTCGGGGTAGAAATAGTCATCGAACAGCAAGCCGTCGATGTCATACCGGGAGACAATATCGCGGCACACATTGACAACATGCTGCCGAGCCTTTGAGTTGCCGGGGTCAAGAACGGTAGTTTTCTTACCCTTGGGATCGGTGTATGACAGCAGCAGTCCGGCATTGCGTATTTTCATGTCGGCAGGTGTTGCCGGCAGTTCCTTTGTGACGGCAAATCGGAACGGATTGATCCACGCATGACACTCCATGCCGCGACGGTGAGCCTGTTCGACACAATATTGCAACGGATCCCATCCGTCGGCAGGCGCCGCTCCGCGTGACCCGGTCAGACTTGCCGACCAAGGCTCGAAGGAGGAGCGATACATGGCATCGCACATCGAACGCACCTGGAAGGCGACAGCGTTGAACCCCGACTTTTTAAGCCGGTCGAGCATCAGATCGAGCTCGCGGCGTTGTGTTTCCGCCGCGGTGTTGTCAGTCCCGGCTGCCGACGGATAGTCGATGCGGTAGATGGTGGCGATCCAGACAGCTCTCATCTCGCGTTTCGGGGGCGTAACGGCACGGCACAGCGGCATGCACCCAATGATGCACACCGCTGTGACGGCAAGTAAAGTTAATCGCTTGATCAATTTCATTTATCGATTAAAAGTCGGGACCCGGCGCTATGTGCCGTTACCGCAGGCTGTATCTGGCTCTGTACGGTTGCGACACCCGATGCAAACTGACCGGGAATTGTTACATACATTTCGGTTTCGAGAAGATAGGTTCCTCGCGGGAGCACGTCGACAAACATATTGGTAGACGAGTCGCGGTTCTCTCGGTAGAAGAAGATACCTTCGGCAAAAATCGGCGCGGGCAGTTGCTCGGTCGGTTCAAAACATGCGGGGCGGTTGTCGGTGACAGTCACAAACTGGAGGTCGCGTGAGGTAGTGACGGTGAGCATGACTTTCACGCGGTCGCCGACGTGCAGCGAGTCCGCTTTTTCCCAACGGTTACCGCGCTTGACGAGCAAACTTTTCTCAACCGCGATGTCATCGGACGGTTTAGCCTTGATGTCGTCCATGTCGGCGATGCGTCGGGTGATGACTGACCCCCAGACCGGAGCCACGGTACCCTTATCTATGCGCAGTGTCTCCGGCTCTGTCAGCATGTCGGTCACTCCGGTCACGAGCCATCCCTTGGTCTGAGGAGAGTCGGGTTGTACCTCGGTGCCACCTATCTTGACAGAAACCGCTTGAGTCGCACGGTCGGCAGGCTCGGATGCAAGTATTGAGTTTATAACGGTCGAAACGCCTGCTGAGGTACCCCAGATCTGTCCTTCTTTCTGGCGGAACAGCCAACGGCGGATGTTGTCGATAGATGTACGGTCAGACGGCGTCACATCATTGAAAGCAGCAAGTATCATCGAGGTCACTGTCACGGGGGTGTTGACAATGCCGAATCCCGACATGGTGACATTCTGCCACCACATGCCGTTGACCGTCGATGTGGTGGAATACTCCTTAAGGGAGTCGATGACGCGCCGGGCTGTTGTCGGATAATTGTTGTGATTCAGGATGATGGCTGCGATAGCCTTGCCACCGATAGACAGTTCTTTCCAGCCGGAGACGAGCCTCTGTATGGTTGTTGACATGACCCGTTTGGCTGATGTCGGAACCATAATGTCGCTGAACTGAGAGCGCAGATAGGTGTATCCGAGATAGATACCTTTGGGATTGAGACGGAACGACTCGACGGCTTTCTTGTCGAGATAGCTTACGCCGTGCTCTATCATGGTTTTTATTTTTGAATTGTCGGGCAGCAGACCTTGTTGACGCAGTTCACCTAAGATGCTCATCACGCTGTAAGTGGTCCATTCCGACGACTTGTTGTAGTCGGCGGTCCAGCACCAGCCTCCGTCGGCGTTCTGTAGTTTTGCTAGACGGGTGATACAGTTTTCGACAGTCTCATTAATGATTTTACGGTCGAAGAGGAGGGTAAGACGAGTCATGCGTTCGGTGTCGTTCATCGCTTCCCTTACCCATGGGGTGGAGTTGAGTACCATAGATTTCAACTCTTCGTTACGGCTTAGTGCCGAGACAAGAGTCGTGTCGGCGTCGGAACTTGAAAGCCACCGGCGGAGTTCTCGTTCGATGGACGGATGAGAACGGAGTACACCTTCGGCAACAAGAGCCGAGTAAAGGGTGGTCGCTATTGACGGTGATGTCTTTGCCTCACGGTCACTGATGCCTGGAAGGGCGGTTATGATTTCCCAGATGGGATCTTCCCACACCTGGAGAGTAACGTTGTCATCAGCTCCGGCTTTACTGATATCCATCGTCATGGTGGTTTCCTCGGCGGGAATATAGAACGATTCTGTCTCGATAACCGGTTGCGAAGCGGGAAGAAGAGCTATCAAGGAGCGTTCGCCGTCGGCATGTGAGCCATCGGTCGAGTATATGCGGTAGATGAGCGCCGCTCCTCCGGTTGGAGCCTTTATATCGACAGGCACCATGGCCTTTTTCATTGCGGGGATGGTATCGCAACTTGTCACCGAGGCGATGACCGCACCGTTGTCGGGGGTAATCAGTTCGACAGTGGTTGTGACGGTCAGCACTGAATCAGTGGCATTCATCACCGATGCGAGAAGTGTTGTGGTGTCGCCATATCGCATGAAGCGGGGAAGGGATGGCTGTACCATGACAGGTTTTGACGCGGTGATTTCGCGGGAGAGAGCTGCTGTCAGAAGGTCGGTGTTGTAAGCAATCGCATTGAAAATCCATGTAGTGTTTGCATCGGGAACTGTGAACGAGTATTCGAGCGACCCGTCATCATCGGTAGTGAGCATGGGCGCGAAAAATGCGAGCGGGATTTCGGCAGGGCGGTAGTTGCGACTGTCAGGAGCGTCTCCGGAATCATTCTCTACGTCAAATGAGGCGCCTGATGCGTAGCCAATAATTTCTTCAACAGCCGTTTCTTTAACAGCCATTTCTGATTCTTCCTGAGTGACAACTAAATTGTCGGTACTCTTGGAAGACAAGCCTCTTATCCTTATTGATGATGACTTGGTCATGCCATAGCCCAGCACGGTAATCTTATTATTAGTAGGGTAGCCGAATTCACTATCGTAGAGGTTGATTTCCGGCACAGTTATAAACGGAGTCGGGAGCATCGGCTTCCTTTGGAAGGCGGTAATGGGGAATTTGTCAGAGTAGCTGAAGTAAATGTTGGGCGTATTCTTAGCAGGGAGGCTGAAATTAAAACTTACAGGGACAAGCTGTGCGATTGACTTGGCACACATGTCGAGTAGTACAGCTGCCGTCTGCGGTGTTCCGTCGTTGCGTGAGATACGGAATTTCCACTGCTCTTTTTCTCCGGGGACAAGACGGTCGCGGAATGTCTCCGTCTCAATTTTCAGAGTCTTGTATTGGTCAAGATTGCGTATGCGGACGGTCGAGTAGGTACGGTTACCGTTGATGATGTTGATAAGGGTCAGCATCATATCGGCAACGCTATCGGGAAGATCAACCTCAATGCGGTTCATTCCGCATTCGGGCTTCAGCCACTTGTAATCAGCGTGGGTGTCGGAGTAAATTATGGCAAGAATGTTGACGTTGCTTGTTGATGTCCCGTAGTCTACGGCTACTTTACCTGACACAGCTGAAATCGACGTGACGGGAACCCACAGGGGAGCATCGACAGGACACACCTTGTCAAGGGGACGATATAGAGCCACATCATTGACTGTCACCTGATCGGCAAGCGTGGTGTCGGCAGGGGCGAATGTGAAATTGTAGAGCGCAGGTTTAAGATGCTTTATGTCGGGGCTGGAGGCGGGGAAATGTGCGACTTCTTTGCCCTCGGAATCACTGACCGTGACGCGGATATCGATATTTACATCCTTACCCATCGGGTCAACAGCTCTGACGGGCAGTTTCACGTCGGTGTCAGTGTTTAATGAGCTAAGGGCACCGACGGTGATGGAATAGGGCTTTCCGGTCGAGAAAGATATGCTGCCAGACTGGGACTCGCCGCCCTGGGACGTCGCGGTAACATTGACAGTAAAGTTGGACGCGTGAACGGGAGACAGAGCGATGATGTCAGGGCTGAAACCGATTTTGAAACAGCCGTCGGCATCAGTTGTCAGTCGGGTTGTGTAGAACGCCGGTGTCATCGGGCTGTATCGAAAAAATCCTGCCGATGATTTCAGTTCGGCATCGACGGTGCAGTCGGCAAGAGGGAAGCCGCTGAATGTCACGAGGCGTCCTGATACAGTGACACCCCCGTCGGCACGGACTATGTCGTCAAACTTTATCTCAAACGTGGGTAGCTTATAGTCGCTGACCGTGAACGTGTGCATTGAGAGATAGCGCTTTTCGCTACTTAAAGTTATCAGATAGTTTCCTGTCAATCCGTCAGTCGGAATAGGGAATGATCCACAGATGCGTCCTGTCGCGTCGGTCCTGTGCTCTGATTTGCCGACTTCCTGTCCATTGGCGTCACGAAGGATTGCGGTGACATCAGTGTCGGTCAGAATACGACAATCGTTGTCGGAGTTGTTTGTTACTATTGCAGCCCATTCCACCGTGTCGCCCGGATGATATAGCGGCAGTGCGGTGTAGATTTGTGCGTCTTTATGACTGCTTTCACCCCCCAGGAAGTGCCGGAAATAATCGACTTGGGTATAACGGTCATCACCACGTGCCGCATTGACGGTCGGTGAATACAGATTATGACCTTTGGCGTCCTTGAGCGGAAGTGTTATTGTTGCGGAGCCGTTTGTCTCAGTCTCGGTGTGGACATAGATTGTGCTGTCCATACTGACATTAATCTCCGTCCCCGGGAGCGGAGCTCCGGTAGTGTAGTCGGTCGTCCATGCAAGAGTACCGGAGGGAACGGAGGTAATGAATAGGGAGAGGTCGGAGCATGTATAAATCTGGTAGCCCTGACGCTCGGTCTTTTTAAGTAAGGAGCTGTCGAGTGAGGGCACGATGATGTAGTTGCCATACCGGTTGAGGGTAACAAAGACCGTCGTGTCAGCTCTGAACGGTAATTCTTGCCGTGGGATTTTTATATTCAGGACTTTAGCCGGATTCTTGACAAATTCGGGAGTGAAGTCTATAAATTTATAACCGTCGGTCGCATTGTCGACCTGAAAGAAGTAAACAGTCACGCTGTCGGTGTTGCGCATGCTGATTTTAACTGGGAATTCTTTCATGCACGGGAGAGAGACGGGGCATTTCACCGTAACCGACTGATCGGTTATTTCCGCGATGCGGTTTTTTACGGCGTTTATGTTGAAGTAGTCGGGGAAGCGTGACTCGTAAGCTGTCAGAAGTTTATAATAGTCGGTCCGCGCCTGCTGATTGTAGTTATTGCGGTCAATAGGCACATCGATGAGAGCCTCGGCTGAGTATTCTGAATCGGCGTGGCTCTTGTAGAGTCCGATATAAGCTTTGCTAAGTTGGTCAGAATCGGATTGGTATATTAAACGGCTTGTCAGTTGGATGCGTCCTTTTTCGGCAAGTATGAGCGGAGCGGGGCGGTCGGCGTGCATTGCGATCAGGCTGTTGTAGAGATTGAATGTCTCAATTACGCATGGATCGGTGATCGAAGCCGGAAGGGGGGTGCCGATGCGGTCGGCAGCGAGACGCGACGCCGGAAGAATCGCGGTAGCGTTCATTATCCCGTTAAATATTTTTATCGCCTGACTTGCCATCATGTCATATAGAGTTGGATAGAATATGAAGGTCAGGTCGTCGCTTTCGATTATAGGTTTCCACTTTTCAAGCGGAGAGGCTGCAAGAGTTTCTCGGTCGGAGACGGCAGCTTTCAGGAGATCGGTTATGACGCCGCGGAACTGTTCGCCGCTCCATTCCCGGTAGTTGTCGGGAAGCGGCGAGAGAGGAAGCTGCCTGGCGTCGTATTTCCATCGGTCGGCACTGTAGATGCCGTAATAAATGTCAGCAAGCAGCAGGTTGAGCAGTGCCTTGATTTCCGGTGATTTTTCCTGAGCTATCACATCATTTACTTTTACGATAACCTCGCCGAGACTGTCGGCGGCAATGGCGTTGACTGCAAGACCATATCGCACAAGGGAGTTAACTGTCAACATGCCGTTGCCGGTTTTCATCGCTTTTTTGAGGTCCCGAAGAGCGTCTTTGCTGACTGTCTTTGGATAGGCGAAGTCGGGGGTACCGTAAACGTCAGCAGCTCTGCAACAATATGTGATTGTCAGCAGAGCTGCAGCTAAGAAACTGATAAATCGTTTCATGAGAATAAGTTTGTGAAGTTAAAGTGAAAAAGGCGATCCGAAACGCCGGAAGCCGCTCATCGGCTACGTGCATTGGAGTCTTTCTGATTTTTGGCTGTCATGTGACGGTGTTGCTTCATGAGGTTGCGCGTAAATTTACGTTCAGCACCTTTAAGCTCGAATAGCTGTTTTTTTGAAAGAATTGAGGCAAAACGATCAAAATAGGACTTTTCGATTTCGTATTCCTTACCTTTCTGTTCGTAGATAGCTTCGGTAGCCTTGTCATATTCAAGGTCGGTTACAGTCGACGCTTCTCTGATCTTCTGCTCCATGTCGCGAGTCTCGTTATTAAGCTTGTTGAGCTCATCCTCCATCTCGTCGTAAAGAGGGAAGAACGCAGTCTGCTGTTCCTTGCTTAGCGAGAGTTCCCGTGAAAGATAGTTGTGCTTGAAGTCACGCATCTCTTTGAACCACTGACGACGCTCAGAGTTGTCGGCGGTCTGAGCTGTAGCCGGAATCGATGACAGTATCAACGAAATCAGTAAGGAGAGTAGTAAAGTCTGTTTCATTTTCTCGTTTTACAAAGATAGTTATATCGTCTTATTGATAAGATTGTATTTCGTTTTGTTCAAGTGTCTCATCGGTGTCGAGCGCAGCCGGTACGAGGGCAAAGTCATCAGCCGGTATGCCGTGTTGATACATGTCTTCAAGCAGCTCGTAGTCATCGACGTCCTGATATACATAGTCATAAACGAAATCGTCATTGTTCAGAGCTGCTGTGATTACATGATTATTCTCGATAGAAAGATCTGTAGAGTTGTCGCCCATCATGGAGAACATCTTCATCATGCACCACACGCCTGCAAACATTGCCGCCATATAGACATAGGGACGTAACCGCTGCCACGTAGTCATCGGTCGGACCGCCGCAGTCTCCGGTCGCTTCTGCTCGGGGAGCGACTCGCTCATCTTGGCGATGAAGTTGTCGAAATAGCCGTCAGGGACGGTCATTCCGGTGCGCCGGTCTATTTTGTCAAGTATGTTTTCAGATTTTTTGTCCATTCGCTGTTATGTTGTTTTTGAAGCTTTGTTTTTCTTTATAATTGACTCTCCGGAGACAAAAAAGTTTAATCGTTATCGGTAAAATATTGCTCGATTTTTTTTGTGGCAAGATGGTATGATGCTTTAAGCGCGCCTACTGAGGTCCCGAGTATCTCGGATATTTCCTCATATTTCATATCATCGTAATATTTCATGTTGAATACAATGCGCTGTTTTTCCGGGAGTGAGGCTATCGCTTTACGGAGTTTAAGGGCAAGTTCGTCGCCGTCAACCCACTCGTCAGCCTCGATGGCGTTGACAAGCATGGACTCTTCGTCATCGATGCTGACACTATTGCGCTTGCGTTCACGGGCGAGAAAAGAGATGCTCTCGTTGACGGCAATTTTGTATAGCCAGGTCGACAGTTTTGCCTCGCCGCGAAAGTTTTCGATTGATGACCAGCTTTTTAGAAATGTGTTCTGAAGAATGTCGTTGGCATCATCGTGGTTCTCAACCAGACGTCGTATCTGCCAGTATAGCGGCTCGGTGTAGCAACGTATCACGTCGTTGAATGCATCTCGGCATGTCGCCGGGTCACGTAATCGTGCTATCAGGGCGGGGTCTTCTTTGGGTATTTCTTTGTTCATTACTGACATTGACTGAGCGCTCTTGGAGTTTGTGGACAACCTGAAAATTTCATATAAGGTTGTGCAGGATTTATTTAGGCGTAAAGTTAATTAAAAAAAGTCATTAATGATGTCAGCGTCACTAAATTTTAAATTAATTTTAGTTATGAATTTTGTTTTGTTATCATTTTATACAATAAGTAACATTTGTGGCAAAGAAACTCACATGTGCAGTTCGCGTTTATGTCCGATGGTACGGACGTAGCTAAAAATTCCGGCGCATGCGGCAAATGCAGCTGACGTGTAGAGGCAGATTCTGACGGCATCGGTTTCCGAGGCGATCAGAGCAAATAGCGAGCTGACAATAGTAGCACCAAGCGTCTGTCCGACAAGTCGTGCCGTGCTTTGCATGCCGCCTGCCGCTCCCGAGCGATGGACCGGGGTAGCCATGACCATGACGATGTTGTTGGGTGTCTGGAACATACCGAATCCAACACCGCATACAGCCATACGCCAGGCTATCGACCACTCGCAAGGGGTAGAACCGGTGAACAGCAGCAATAACACTCCGGCGATGAATACCGCCATCCCGACAGCCGCCGTGGCTCCGGGGTTGTGTCGTTCTACGTAGCGTGCAGCGATTGGTGATACGATCATTGTCGCCAGCGGCCATGGCGTCATCAGTAGACCGGTCGTTATTGCCGAGAAGCTGTAGCTGTTGAGATAAAGGAATGGCAGCACTATCATCGCTATGTTCTGGGCTAAGAACGAGCATACCGAGGTGACGATGCTCATTGTGTACATTGAGTTGCGGAAAAGGTCGACAGGCAGTAACGGTTGCTCGTGACTGAATTGACGGCGCAGATAGAAATAACCGATGATAACTCCGGCTGCGAGCATGACGCTGCTCAGAGTCAGGTCACCTTTCCGTGTGAAGTTACCCAGTGCATAGAATATCAGCCCGAGTACGATCATGTTTTCTAATGCGCTTATTCGGTCAAAGCGAGGCTTGGCACCGGTCTCGGGATTGGGCGGGAGTAGCTTCCATCCTATGAAAAAGGCGGCAATGCCTAATGGTACGTTGATAAGAAACAGCCAGTGCCATGATGCGACAGACAGGATCGCTCCGGCAATGGTAGGTCCCGCAGCAGTGGCAATGGCGATACACATGGCGTTAAGCGCCATGCCTCTGCCGAGTATTTCACGCGGGTAAACGAGGCGGACAAGAGCGATATTGACTCCCATGACGCATGCCGCACCGATGCCTTGGACTGCACGTGCCACTACGACCATTGCGAAGCTGCCGGCTGCGGCGCATAGTGCTGACGCAACGGTGAATATAACTACGCCGAATAGAAATGTGCGTTTATAGCTGTGCAGATCTCCGATAGAACTAACCGGCAGAAGCAGCATCGTTATCACCAGCTGATAGATGGTGACAATCCATACTGCTGATGAATTGCTGATTGAAAATTTTTCGGCAAGAACCGGCAGTGCGACATTGACGACAGTGACATCGAGCACTGTCATCACAAGCACAATCTGTAAGGCGATTACAGCGATGTATTTGCGGTATGGAAATCCTATCCCACCCATAATTTTACTATTTAGTCGTTACGCGATAATTATATTCTATAGTTATAAGACCTAAAAGGTTAAAAAGGTTTAAGCGTACGGGGAAATCTTTTATAAATTGTCCGGAGGTGCCATAAGTGTTTAAGGGTAACAGGTACCGTGAGAGTGTAATTTGCCGGGTACTGATTTTTTTTGTAACTTTGCGCAGTTCCTGCTTTTAACGGCAGACCCCAATCAATTCACGATAATCAATCTTAAAACATAGGGAAAAGACACAGTGAGACCGGTTATTTCGTTGATGCTTCTCGGAATAGTGTCGGCAAGTGCTATCGCTTCTGATGCTGACGGTATGGCTTATTCCGACTCTATCGTGGCGCTCGGAGAGGTATCGGTCACGGCAGTAAAGTCGGGAGCGGGGCTTCGCCGGAATCCTGTGGCGTCCACTTCTATCGGAGCATCGGATATCGAGCGGTTCAATATCGTCAACATGAAGCAGGTGAGTGAGATCGCGCCTAATTTCTATATACCGGAGTATGGTTCGCGTATGACGTCGTCGATATATGTCCGCGGCATCGGGGCTCGTATTGATCAGCCTGTCGTGGGGCTGAATATCGACAATCTACCGGTGCTCAATAAGGATAATTATGACTTTGACCTGCCGGATATCAGCCGCATAGAGATATTACGCGGACCTCAGAGTGTGCTTTACGGACGTAATACAATGGGTGGACTCATTAATATATATACTTACTCGCCGTTAAATTATCAAGGAATAAGATTGACAGGGGAGTATGGAACGCGCAACAGTTACCGATTGTCGTTAGGGTGGTACGGCATGTTCAATGATCGCTGGGGCATGTCGGTGACTGCTGCGGCATCAGGTTCCGACGGATTCTTCAGGAACGAGTATAACGGTAGCAGGGTGGGGCGCGAACGTCAGTTGTCATTCCGCCATAAGCTCTCAGGGCGGCTGTCGGCTTCGCTGACGCTCGATAACGTGTTGTCTGTGACTGCATCAGAGCAGAGCGGTTATCCCTATGAGTCACTCTCGACCGGAATGATAGCTTACAACGATACATGCTTTTATCACCGAACTGCCATTGCCGAAGGACTCACACTCAACTGGAAGACTTCTAAGTTTACGTTGACATCCATCACAGGTGGACAATATATGGATGATAACATGACGCTTGATCAGGACTTTCTGCCGGTTGACTACTTCACGTTGACACAGAAACGGCGAGAGTGGACTTTTACCGAGGATGTCGTGGTTAAAGGTGATGCCGGGCATTATGAGTGGCTCGCCGGTTTATTCGGCTTCTATAAGTATGGCGATATGTCGGCGCCGGTAACGTTCAAGGAGTACGGAATTGAAAAACTCATTATTGCCAACCGTAACTCGATGAATCCGATGTATCCGATCAAATGGAATGATACAAGTTTCTGCCTTAACAGCGATTTTAAGCTCCCGACATCAGGGATAGCCCTATACCACAATAGTAGTTACTCGCTCGGTGACTGGAATTTTTCAGCAGGAGTGCGCCTCGATGTGGAGCATGTGGCGATAAAATATCATAATTATACGCATACGGGCTATACGATTTACAATGCATCGGTCACTCCTCCTGTAATATATAAGGAGGAACCGGTGGATATTGACGAGTCGTCGCGCCTGTCAAAGACTTATGTGCAGCTGCTTCCGCGTGTTTCGGCACTATATCGTCTGCCCGATGGAGCGGGTAACGTGTATGCTACTGTCGCAAAGGGGTATAAATCAGGTGGTTATAATACGCAGATGTTTTCCGACTTCCTGCAGCAGAAACTTATGGGGCAGATGGGTATGAGCCAGAAGTATGATGTCGACGAGATAATAGGATATAAGCCTGAACGCAGTTGGAATTACGAGCTTGGCACTCATCTCAATCTGCTTGATAACCGGTTGCATGTTGATGCGACAGTGTTTTATATAGATTGCCGTGATCAGCAACTGACTATGTTTCCCGACGGGTCGACTACCGGCAGGGTGATGGCAAACGCAGGAAAAACGCGCAGCCTTGGCGCCGAGATGTCGGTCGTATATCGTCCCGACGATCACTGGAATATCAGGACCTCCTACGGACATAGCGATGCGCGTTTCGTCGACTTTTTTGATGGGAAGGTTAATTATAAAGGCAATTTTGTCCCGTTCGCACCGCTCAACACCATGTTTGTCGGTGGCGGTTATGCGGTGGAATTCAGAAACGGTTTCATAGACCGGCTGTCGGCTGAGGTTGCATGCCGTGGTGTGGGACGTATATATTGGAATGAAGATAACGACGTGACGCAGCCGTTCTATACTCTGTTGTCGGCGTCGGTCACTGCTTCGCACGGCGACGCCGATATAGAGCTATGGGGGACTAATTTATTGTCAGCATCGTATGATACGTTCTACTTTGTTTCGATCGGCAATGCTTTTGTGCAACGAGGAAATCCGGCGAAACTCGGAGTTACATTCAGATTTAACTTCAATATGCAATAAAACAACCCCGGCGGCGTTATTTATTAAGGTCTTTCACTGACCGATTCAAGAACGAAATATTTTTAAAACAAACGATAACAACATTAAGCACAGAAATGAAAAGTTTAAAAGTCATCTCAGCCCTCTTGCTGTCAGTACTCATGGTTTCATGCCTCAAAGATGGTGAAAGCACTTCCAAGGAGGATTTTTCCGGTTACTGTTTCAACTACGTAAGCGACATGAATAATGATAAAGCCGAAGTGACAGTGGGCGGTACTTATCTTTTTGAAGTCAACTATACCGACGGTGTCGCAACTGTCACTATGGGAAATCTTAAGCTCAACGGGTCGCAGTCGGTCTCATTGCAGCTTGAAAACCTTGCCTATAAATTTGATGACAAAGGCGGGTTTGTGATCGATCAGCCTGTCGTCGTGTCAAGCTATAACGGTCAGCACCACACGGTGTCGGACTTCTCGTTCCGTCTCTATCGCCGTTATGTTGGTACCTATTATTTCCCTGCCATGTGGATGACATTTGTCGTTGACTCGCAGTATCGCGTCAGGGTAATCTATACTCCATCGGTTTATCTCGGTACGACTAATGTGGTTAATCCTGACAATGGTCTTTTTACGAGCACGGATCCGTACTATGTAGTCGCCATTGATCCTACCAAGTCAAAGGCTGCTCTACATGTCCTCGGCGCAAAATTTGCTGACCGCATGCCTGCTATGGATATGATATTCCCCGATCTGCCCATCACATGCAACATGAACACGTTCACTATCGAAGCTGATGAGATAGTGCCTCGTATTGGAAGTGTGGAATACCCCAGTTTCAAGATTACAAACCTGAAAGTGTCGGGCAATTACGAGTTGGGTATGAAAGTCGAATTTGACTGTACTATCGACACTCCGTCGATGAAGGGTACATATAAAGTGTCATCTGACCTTCAGCTCTTGCCTGCCGTTGAGACGGAGAAGTGATTTTTCGGCACTTCTTCGGAGATAAAATAGTATTGAGAGGATATTACGGAACTCAAAAATCCGTGATATCCTCTTTTGTTTTATCCTGACTCGGGAGTGACGGTCCCGTCAATGTCCGGGCTGTAGGGTAGTTGCCGAACAGTTGCCGAATAATGCAGGCTCGGTTAAATTTATGTGACGGGAAATGTAATATTTGGGAAAATTTAACTATCTTTGTTCCCGAGTTTTGTGCTTTATGCATTGGAAATCGACGCTAACTGTTGAAAGATAGTTGGTTATGGTTACAAGGGCGTAAAGCGTATACTTGTGAAAAAAGAAAAAATATTATAAATTATCATGATATCGTTAGCAATTTTTGGAATTACGAACAATGCATTGCTTGCAATTGTCGCTTTGTTGACGGGTATTTCTCTTGTCGCTCTGGCAATGTGGATTGCGGGACTTATCTCCCCTCGCTCGTTCAACCCTCAGAAAGGAGAAGCTTATGAGTGTGGTATCCCTACCCGTGGTAACAGCATGACGCGTTTCAGCGTGGGATATTATCTCTTTGCAATCCTTTTTTTAATGTTCGATGTTGAAACAGTATTCCTGTTCCCCTGGGCTGTCAGAGTGCGCGAGCTTGGCACTGATGGATTGATCAGCATTGCAGTGTTTTTCGGAATTTTAGTGCTCGGGCTTGTATATGCCTGGCGGAAAGGAGCTCTTGAATGGAAGTAACGACAAAGAGTATGCCTTACGAGGCATTTAAGGACAATGAGTACATTGAAAAACTTGTAGACGAATTGAAAGCAAACGGTACTAACCTTATCGTTGGCACTTTCGATAAACTTATCAACTGGGGGCGGTCTAACTCACTCTGGCCACTCACTTTCGCCACCAGTTGCTGCGGCATTGAATTTGTGTCGCTCGGCGCCGCCCGTTTCGACATGGCGCGTTTTGGCTGGGAAGTAGCACGAGCCTCGCCACGTCAGGCTGACTTTATAATGGTTGCGGGTACAATCGTTAACCGTATGGCTCCTGTGCTTCGTCGTCTTTACGATCAGCTTGCCGAGCCCAAGTACGTGATTGCCTGCGGAAGTTGCGCTATCTCCGGTGGTCCGTTCCGCAAATCCTATCATGTGGCGCGCGGCATTGAGGACATTGTTCCGGTCGATGTTTATGTTCCCGGTTGTCCTCCCTGTCCCGAAGCTATGATTTACGGCATCATGCAGCTGTCGCGTAAAATCAAGGTGGAACGTTTCTTTGGCGGCGTCAACCGTCAGGAAAAGCAGAAGGAGTTCTTTGAAAACCATCCTCTGGAAGATATCAGAGAATAATCAGGGCAACCGACGCAACCATTACAAACCATCATTTCACTAACCCCGGAAATTATTACAATCACAATATGGCAAATATCAAGGAAAAGATCGCCACACTATTCCCCGAAGCGACTTTTGAAGAGGGGGATATCCTGCTGATCAATATTCCCGATGCTAAACTGCATGATCTCGCCAAGACACTCAGAGATGATGCCGACCTGAGTTTTGACTACTTAGTGACCATAGTGGGTATGGACTGGACCGACAAGCTTGGAGCTATCTATTACCTCACTTCCACGACTTACAACACCCACGTGTCAGTAAAGGTAACTACCGATGACCGCGACAACCCCATGTTGCATAGCATCGCTGACCTATGGCACATCGCCGGTATCTATGAACGCGAAGTTTATGATTTCTTCGGAATCGTGTTTATCGGGAATCCCGATATGCGCCGTTTGTTCCTCAGCATCGATTGGAAGGGATATCCTTTGCGCAAGGATTACGACATGAGCACTGAGCAGAATCCCGTCACTGTTGAAAACGAGCGTCAGAGCGACAATACATTCACTTATGTGGAGACTCCAGACGGCAAGATAGAGAAAAAGGAAGTTCCTATCTTTAAGGAAGATGAATTTGTCCTCAACATAGGTCCGCAGCACCCCGCTACACATGGTGTGTTGCGTTTCCGTACCGCTGTCGACGGCGAGACTATTAAAAAAATCGATGTCTACATGGGCTATATCCACCGCGGCGTGGAAAAACTTTGCGAGAATCTGACTTATCCGCAGACGCTCCATTTCATGGATCGTCTCGACTATTTCTCGGCTCATAATTACCACCACGGTCTCTGTATGTGTATCGAGCGTGCTGCCGGCATAGAAGTGCCCCGTCGTGCGCAGGTCATCCGCGTTATGATGGACGAGCTCTCGCGTATCGCTTCTCACTGTCTTTTTATCGGAACCTATTGCATGGACCTCGGCGCCACCACAATGCTGTTCTACACGCTGCGGGTCCGTGAGCAGATCCTTGATATTATGGAAAATACCTGTAGAGCCCGCATGACATTCAACT
>CAYTWG010000041.1:0-22052 GCA_964442005.1 uncultured Bacteroides sp.
GTAGTGCGTCCGAGGGTATCTTCTTTTGCTATAAGTAGAAGATCGTCGTCAAGTTGAAGGGCATAGAGAACACGGGCATAGATACCGATTGAAACGGTCGGAGACCCTTTTTCAATACGGTTTATCGTAGGATGTGAACAGGTGGCTCGTTCAGCAACCTGCGCTATTGATAGGTTGCGACGTAACCGGGCAAGCTTTATCTGCTCTCCCATAACGGCAATTTTCTGCTCCAACTTTCGGGGTAACTTAGTCCCCATCGTGTTCTTTGCCATATTCAACTTATCTTTTAATGGCGCAAAGATAGTTTTGTGCCACTTGACGTAGTGATACAATTGGTCACGGGTAAGTTGGTATTTCTCCATGGCTTCCTTGACGGTGTAATATTGGGGTACCTCTGCAACGGCAATACCCTTTGCTATATCGACGTGCTTTTTGGAATAGAAAACCTCACGCCAAACTTTTCTTCAACCTCAGCGGTGGTGTAAAACTCCGTTATCGGTGTTGCTTCTCGATGCATCTTCTGGGTCGGAAAGTGTAACTTTGTTGATTATCAGTGTGCTATATGTGATTTTTGCGGGGTCGAGTAACAAAGTAACAACAAAAATGTTATGAAAGGACCGAATTAATCGGGTATAAAATAGAAAAGTGGTGGTCTTTTGGGATACAAAATAGCATCCTTTTTTGATGCTCGAAATCGGTCGTTTTGTTATTTCTGTTACTCGAAAAATCCGAGTAACAAAATAACAACAAAAAGAAGATTTTAATTTTGTTGTTCTGAGATATTCTGTTGATTTACAGAGTATTCTAAATTAGTTTTATTCCCTCAAAATTCATTTAAATCATTGATAATCAAAATATGTAGCCTATCCTATTTTCCGATGCAGAAGCGGGAGAATATGGAGGCGAGGATGTCGGTGTCGGTGATGGCGCCGGTGATGGCGCCGAGGTGGTGGAGCGTTTCGCGGAGATCCTGGGCAACGAAATCGCCGGATATGCCGGCTGTGAGTCCTTCGATCACGCGGTCGATTGATTGCGATGCGTTCATCAGCGCCTCTGCGTGGCGGGCGTTTGTGACCAGGGTGTGGTCATTAGTGTCGCTTTGGGAAGCGATGTCGGTGAGTGTTTCACGCAAGGTGTCGATTCCGGCTCCGCTTGCTGCCGAAACGGGGATATATTTATGTTCTACCGCGATATGTTTATCAAGCGTAGTGATGATCGCGTTAAGAGCTGACGGATCAGAGTCAGCCGACGGTTGACTTATTAAATCAGTCTTGTTAAGCGCGATGACAAGGTAGGGCATTGAGTCACTGTCGGCAATTAATCGGTCAATCTCTTTTATCGCTTCGATGTCAACCGGTGAGGTGATGTCAATGACGAGGATTATGATTCGCGCCTTACGAGCAGCGTTGTATGAGCGTTCGATACCGAGACGTTCGATCGTGTCGGTCGTTTCACGCAGTCCGGCTGTGTCGCAGAAGCGGAACAGATAATCGCCGATTTCGATCGTGTCCTCCACAATATCACGTGTCGTACCGTGTATGTCGCTGACGATGGCACGGTCGTCGCCAATGATTATGTTGAGCAGAGATGATTTCCCGGCATTGGTTTTCCCGATAATAGCTACCGGTATGCCGTCTTTAATCGCGGCACCGGCAGCAAATGACCCGTGCATGCGCCTTACCTCTGCACTTATGTTGCGGGCTATGTCGAGGAGCCGTTGCCGTGACGCAAACTCCACCTCTTCCTCCGAGAAATCAAGCTCAAGTTCAAGCAGCGACGCCAGTTCGAGCAACTGGTTGCGCAAGTCGTTCAGCCGAGCCGAATAGTGCCCGCGCATGTGGCTCATGGCGACGCGGTGTGCCGCGCGTGACGATGACGCTATTATATCGGCAACAGCCTCAGCTTCCGCAAGGTCCATTTTTCCAGCAGCAAAAGCACGGCGTGTAAATTCTCCCGGGAGGGCGAGACGTGCGCCTGCGGCAACGAGTGAGTTGAGTAGTTCCCGTTGGACAAATCGTGACCCATGAACGGCAAACTCTACAACGTTGTCGCCCGTAAATGATTTTGGCGCGTGATAGACCGTTGCCACACAGCTGTCAAGCTGATTCCCGAGAGAGTCAACGACCGTCCCGAGGCGAACCGTGTGTGACTGCATCCCGGCAAGAGGGCGTCCGCGCCAGATCTTCGATGCGATAGCAATAGCGTCGTTGCCGCTGACACGTGCGACTGCAATTCCGCCCACACCGTGAGGTGTCGAGATCGCACAGATTGTATCATTAGTGGTCTTTATCATTTCATTCTGCTCCATTTGTGGAAATTGACGGTTGATTCAAGCTGCTCTTCGATGTCGTCAGGAAGTGCCGAGAAGAAGTCGTGACCGGTCACAGCCTCGACAGAGTCGACGCTGACGGCGCAAGCCTGCATGCCACCGGCAACAGTCCCGTTAGGCATGATAAATCCTATCGCAACCGGCGGATCGGCGTATGGCGATAATATAACCTTGAAAAAACGTTTCGGCACGGCTACATGTGAGTCGCCGATATAGTCAGTGACGGGGTCGGTCAACACCGGACCGCAGACAATTATGACTGCACTGTCGCGGCGTGCGCGGTTGCGGCATTTGTCCTCGAGATTCCCCCACGAACCTCGGTTGAGTGACTGCACCTGAGGCACGATATTGGTCATCAGAAACGACTCGCTCATAGCCTTTTCGTTCCATTTCATGTCGGCGGCGGGAGCCATGTGTCCGCGGTCATATCCCGAGTTGGTGTAGTCCGATGGCAGGGCACAACCCTCAACGTCATAGTCTGCCGCAAAGTTTCGGGCACGCGGCGTGTCGCCGTCGGTCTCGTCGGCTGTCAGTTCGTAGGCAACCCAGTTAGGGATGTGTAGCGTCGGGTTGAACGACACCGTCATACCCGTGTAGCCGATGAGCTGTTCGTCAAGGTCGGGATTAGTGACGACCGCCTCGTAGTTGCCGTCGACCGGTATGTTGACGGAGCTTGCCGCATGCCGTGCCAGCAGATATTCAGCAACGACAAGTATCAGAGCAGCTATCGCAATGAGTGTCATAGCGCGGCGCACCTGGCTTTTGTTGCGGCGTCGAGCCGAGTTGTATAGTGATGATTTTCTTTGAGCCATTATTGTAAAGCTTATTTATATGAATTGTTATTATTTACGTATTATAGGCCAGTTATACCGGCGCAGTTTCCTTATCATATCGCGTTCTTGACCGCGGCAGTATCGGTCGCACAGCGCGTGAAATCGTTCACTATGGTTCATTTCCGACAGATGTGCGAGTTCGTGGCAGATGATGTAGTCGCGCAGGTCAGCCGGCAGAAACACATTGACATAAGACAAAGCTATCTCGCGTGCAGCCGAGCAGTGCCCGAGCACCCGGTGACCGTTGGAAATTTTCCACTTGTGGGGTTTGACACCGAGATTTTCGGCTATCCCGACAGCTCTCGGCAGCAGCAGATCAGCAGCGATATGACGAGCCGCCGCACACATTGCGTTACTGATGGCGACTGTCACCTCATTGCTATTGAAATCCGTGTCTTCGGCAAGGAAAATCCTCATGCAGTCATGTTGCTGCTGTACCATCAGTCTGCCGTGGGAAATGGACCGCTCCCGCGTTATTACAAACGATATGCCGTCGAGCTTTATTTCCATTCCGTCGGAGTAGACCAGCGTCGGTCTCTTTGCCTCGATTGAGGGAGCGAGACGCCTGAGCACCGGCTCTATCGATTCCAGTGTAGTCAGCGGCGGGACGTTGACATACAGCTTTCCCGATCGCCACCGAGCCGTCAGACTGCGCGACGACGGTCTCACCGTGAAACGTACCGTCGCACCGACAATATCGCTGTAAATCTCGATACCCGACTGTATTATCATAATCCTGCGTTTCAAGATCAGTTACACGCCCCATAGCAGTTTGCTGCGCAGCGTGTCGGTGAATGAGTGCCCGCATCGCTGTATTACTTTCAGCGTAAACGGAGCGCGGCGTATTACAATCGTTGTCCCGGCGTCAAACTGCGCCGACCTGCCGTCGATGCTTACCAGAAACGACGGTACCCGGCAGGTGGTCTTTATCTCGATCACACTCGAGTCGTCAACCACGAGCGGACGCATTGTCAGCGAATGAGCGGCGATAGGGGAGATGACAAACACCGGCGCCGCCGGATCGATAATCGGACCTCCGACCGAGATATTGTATCCGGTGCTGCCGGTCGGGGTTGAGACAATGAGCCCGTCAGCCTGATAATTAGCCGGGGCCGCACCGTTGATGCGCACCTCCGAAGCAATCATCGAAGCCGAGTCGGTCTTTAATATAGCCGCCTCGTTGAGCGCATAAGGGAACGTCCCCAACCGATTGTCCTCCGTTTCCACTTTTATCAACGAGCGGTTTTCAATCACATAGTTGCCCGACAGGACGTCACTGATCATCACGTCAATATCGTCGATACTGAAAGCCGCGAGATAGCCCAGATGCCCCGTGTTGACCCCTACGATAGGGATGTCTTTGTGTCCCACCCATCGCGCCGTGCGCAGAAACGTCCCGTCCCCGCCGATGCTGATGGCGATATCAGCGTCAAACCGATGCCCCTCGACCATCTCGATGTTCGATAGGTCAATGTCGGTTGTTTCCTGGAGATAGCGGTAGATTTTTCCTGCCATAATGACCTTGACACCGTTTTTGCTGAAGGTGTCGAGCATTCGTTTTATGTGACCGATGTAGGGCTGCTGACGTCGGCTACCGTAGATGGCGACTTTCATAGAGGGTCTGAGTCGGATGGTTATAGTTCGAGATAACGTATTAGTTCTTCAATGCGTTGCCGAGCCTCGGCTTCCATGTCAGGCGACAGGGGCGAGGCATAGTCCGACGAGTCGTAGCCGTATCTTGCGAGCGACCGGGCAATCACGTCGGGATTGACGCGGTCCACTCTGAGGTCAATAACGAGGTCACCGTCAGGAGTGCGGTCGGCTGTAACGTTGAGGTTCAGCAGATGAGCGTCGCAGTCCTCCACCGCACGGGCTATTACAGCCGCGCTGTAATTATCGGGGCGGCACGTGACCGTGATTGACGACACGTCGGGACGCGTCGGAAACATCCGTGCGAGCATGTCGCCCGGAGTCAGCGATTTATTCTCTGACAAATCCCGAAAATGTGTTAATATCTCATCTTTTGCTGTCAAATTCTTCGCTCTTTTATTATTTCTGACTAAATTTGTAGTCGAATTTTAGAACATCACAAAGTTACAAATAAAATTCGATACCGCTTGTACAGATATAACAATCGGAACGGTATTTATGATTTTTTTATAGAGTCTATCTGATAGAAATGACAACAAATCTAAGTGTAAATATCAACAAAGTTGCGACTTTGCGCAATGCCCGCGGAGAGAACACTCCTGATGTTCAGCAGGTCGCCGTCGACTGTGAGTCATTCGGAGCTGACGGAATCACCGTCCATCCGCGCCCCGACGAGCGCCACATCCGTTATGACGATGTGTTCAGTCTGCGTCCGCTTGTGCGCACTGAATTTAATATTGAAGGCTATCCTTCTGATCCTTTTATGGATCTCGTACTTAAAATCAAGCCCGAGCAGGTGACTCTCGTGCCCGATGCTGCCGATGCGCTGACGTCGAGTGCCGGCTGGGACGTGGTGGCTAACGCCGATTTTCTTGCCGGCATCGTTGATCGTCTGCGTGAAGCCGGTATCCGTTCATCAATCTTTGTGTCGCCTGACGCTACTCAGATCAAGGCAGCTGCCAAGGTCGGTGCCGACCGTGTCGAACTTTATACCAAGCCCTATGCCGACCAGTACCCGCAGTCACCCGAGGAAGCCGTCGCACCCTATGTCGAGGCATCCCGCGTTGCCCATAAAGAAGGACTCGGAGTCAATGCCGGACATGATCTGAGCCTTGTCAATCTTAAATATTTCCATAGCCACGTGCCTTATCTCAATGAGGTTTCGATCGGACATCAGCTGATAGCCGACGCGTTGTATTACGGACTTCACGACACCATACGCCGCTATAAAGAGTGCCTCCAGTAAGAAAAATCAAGACCGGCGGTTAAACCGTCGGTCGTTCATGGAGTCATAGATATAAAAGAGATAGATGCTTATTTAAATTTCATCCCCAATCATTTCATCACGCAATGAATTTTTCCACAATATTTACTTTTATCACCGATGTTATAGATGAAACAGTGACTGGCGATATCGATGTAGTCACCGAGACCGTCGTGCCGACTCCTGTAACCGAGCTTTCAGTCTGGGATCTCTGTCTCCAGGGTGGATGGCTGATGATTCCGCTACTGTTGCTGTCGATTGTCAGCGTCTATATCTTTGTCGAGCGCACGCTTGTCATCAACCGTGCTACAAAAGAGGATCCCACCTTTATGAAGCGCATCAAGGATTATATCCATGAAGGGGAGCTTGAGAGCGCTCAGAATCTCTGCCGTAAGACAGCGTCGCCTTATGCTCGTCTCATCAGTAAAGGTATCAGCCGCATCGGACGTCCTATGAACGATGTCCTCGTTGCAATCGAGAATACCGGAAACATCGAGGTCGCTAACCTTGGAAAAGGTCTGCCGTGGCTCGCTACGACTGCAGCCGGTGCACCCATGCTCGGATTTCTCGGCACGGTGATAGGTATGGTCCGTGCGTTCTTTGACATTGCGAGTCAGGGTAGTGCGGCAAGTATCGCCACTTTCTCGGGTGGTATCTACACGGCTCTGGTCACGACCGTTGCCGGCTTGATTGTGGGAGTTATCGCGCTCTTTGCTTACAATTATCTCGTGTCGCGCATGAATAATGTGATGACCATGCTTGAGGCAAAGACAATGGAATTTATGGACCTGCTCAACGAGCCGGCTCAGTAAAAAAAGACGGTATGCCTGCCGGCAATCAACGTTGTCTGTCGATCTGACAAAATCGTTTCTTGTTTTAACCCATATCACCGATTACTATTATGGCACTCAAACGACCGCACGATATGATGGCTGTGTTTTCAATGGCATCGATGACCGATGTCATCTTTCTCCTGCTCATCTTTTTCATGGTCACCTCGACGTTTGTGTTTCCTACCGCGCTTGAGGTGAATCTGCCGCAGAGCACTCAGCAGACAGCCGTCAAACCCGGTATCCGCATATATCTTGACAAGGACGCTCAGGTCTATGCCTCGGCAGGCGATAGCGCGCCTGAACCTATCGACATATCTGCTCTTTCTACATGGCTTCAGCTCGCTTCGTCACAGATGGAGACCACCGGCGAGAACGGAGTGCCCGTTGCCGTTGCCCTGTATGCCGACGAGGCAGTGCCTTACGGAAGGATTGTCGATATTCTTAATATAGGCGCGTCGGTAAACATCAAGATTGTACTTGCCACCAAACCGGTCCCGACATCGGCGATTGCCCCTGTTGTTGAGAAAAGTAACTGATAGATGATTATGCGCAAGCTCGGTTCCGAACGACTTACCGGCATTATAGCCACGATAGCCGTGCATCTGGTGATTCTCCTGGTGCTCGTCTTTAGCTTCTTGCGCTATCCGCCAGCCGATCGTGACCCGCTTGAATTTCAGGATCAGCATGCCGAGATAACATTTGAGGAGGTGACTGATCTCCTTGCCGGAGGTGACATCGTGGCTCTTGGCGACAATCTTGATGACGGTTTGTCGGAAAAACCGGCACCGGCGTCAGAGACAGCCGAAGATCCCACACAGGACGGTCTCTCACTCGATAACGCCGGTGAAGCCGCGACACCTTCGCCGATGCTTGCTGCCGAGCAGGAGTCGCCAGTAGTCGTTGTGGAGAAGCCCGTTCCGGAGGAAACCGGACCGACTAAAGAAGAACTTGAAGCTGCAGCCGAGGCGAAACGTCAGCAGCAGATGCGGCAGAATATCGCTGATCGCACACGTTTCGGTAGCGGAAGTACGGGTGATGGAGCAAAAGGCGATATCAACGGTAATGCCGCTGCTTCAGCAGCCGGGAGTCCGTCGGTAGAGGGACTTGCCGGATATACGCTTCAGAATTTCAGTAAGGTGAGGAGCACGAGCATCGGAACGATAGCAATCAACGTTACGGTGGAGGTTGACGGTACTGTTTCCGAGGCTTCGTTTAATGCCTCCAAGAGTCTTAACACCGCTCGTACCGACAAAGCGCTTATCGAACGCTGTCGCCAGTCGGCACTCAAGTCAAGATTCTCCGTTCCTGCCAACACCGTCCGGCGCCGCACCGGAATTATCCTTTACCATTTCAAATAATAATAGTAGTCGGAAATTTTCTCTGTCAGCAGGCAATCTCTCTAAAAGGATGATTGTGCGCAGTGTGATCGCTAAATTTTTGTAAGGCGGTTGATGCCGGATTATACGGACGCGATGCATCGCGTTACCCGCCATCTAATTGATTAGTCGCATATTGGTCATCTCTTCGCCGGCAAAGAGCCGTCGTCCAACTTCTTTAAAGCCTAATTTTTTATACAAATTTTTGGCATTTGGATTATCATCTGCAACCAACAGACCCAGTGGAAGACCATGTTGCGATGCTTTTCGCTTCGCATCGGCTATAAGAGCACTACCTATTCCATGACCACGATATTGCGGGATGGTAGAAAGAGTATCGAGATAAAACTCCTCTCCGCAAGTTTCTCCCGGAAGGGAGTCTACTTCCGCATCTGACATATTCCACCCTAACACGCGGTTAGCTTCGTCAAAGAAGCTCCGGCGCAGGGGCTTGATCAAACCTCCGTCATAGCTTACACAGACTCCGGCTTTTGTGCCATCGGGCAATAATGCGATCCGAGTATTGCGATAAGAATACTGAGAGTCATCGCGGGTGGCAAGCCGCGCAAATATTCCATGCACGTCACTGCGTGTATTTTTCCCGGCTATACGTGAGACAACTGTTTCTCCAACAGCATCAAGAATTGCATCGGCAATCATTGGTGCATCCTCAGGGGTTGCATCAACTATTCGTAAGGATTCTTTATAGCTCATGCTGTCAGATGTTTATGTGGGTTAATATCTTATTTGAGTTATGTCAGCAAGCCGGGGAGTGGTGGTGAGGTGGTAGGTGGTGTAGGCGATACCTCTGGCACCCATGCCGCATTTCTGGCGTATGAGCCCTTCGTTGAGGTATCTGCCGGCGTCCTCGTTGGACGTGCCGAAGTCAAAGTACCGAACCGCACCGCAGTGTTGTTTCATGATGTATTCAAACAGTAAAGGGAGTGCTTTCAGTTCCCTGCCGCGAGGGGTTGACGCGATGTACTGTGCATGGGCTGTCGTACGGGTGAAATAAATGACAGTCCCGGCAACTATCTCTCCGTCATGCTCGGCTGTGAAGAGCCTTATATTGTCAGGAAATCTCGAGTGCAGCAATGTTATCTCGTCAAGCGTGTGTACGGGAGCGGTGTCGTATTTCTCCTTAAGGAGTGTTGTCAATATGCTCCAAAACCGGTTGAAACCGCTACTCTCCGAGACTGTTACACCTGAGGCGGCGGCGTGGCGTACTGCCCGGCGGGCATTTTCGTTGAACGGTAGGGGAGCGGTGAGGTCAACGACCGATGACATAAGAACCGACTGAACGGTGGCTCCGTGTCGGAACAGGGCATAGCTGTCCTCTTCCGAAGGGACGGTGTGATAGATGTGTGGTATCGCTTTGTAGATGATGTCGGTAATGCCTCGGGTTGCCGCATATTCAATGAGAGCATCCATCATGTCGAGCATGTCGGTGGCTGTCACGTGGTCAGAGAGTAGGAGTCCTCCGTAGGTCAGTCCCCCGTGACTTTTCAGCTGATTGCGGTCAATCGATGCGGGAAGCAGAGCGGTGATCCTGTTCTGGCGGTCACGGAACAGCAGCGAGTGATCGATGAAACGGTCGGCATGATAGTCCATGTAGTCGCGGAAGAACAGAAACGTGGCGTTGCGCGAGCGGCTGACAAAGGCGTCCCACTCGTTTTTACGGTCAGGCGTGTATCGTTCAATCGCCGTCATCATAGCATCAGTTTATAAATCTCGAGTGTGTCAGCAGGTGTCAGACGGTAATACCCGCCGATTATCTCGCCCTTGTTTTCATGCAGTTTGCTGACGAGCAGAGGGAGGTCGGGGCTCTCGACTCCGAGCTGACTGAACGTCACGGGGAGACCGATACTCGTGTAGAAGGACTTGAGACGGGCGATGCCTTCAAGTGCTGCCGCAGTGTCATCAGTTAGATCCACGTCAAATACCCGGCGTGCAAACTGCGCGATTTTCACGGGTCTGTGATGAGCCATGAATGTCATCCATGCGGGAAAAACAACGGCAAGACCGGCTCCGTGAGTAACCCCGTAGACGGCACTGATCTCATGCTCCATGGCATGGGATGTCCAGTCCTCAACACGTCCGCAGCCGCAGATGCCGTTATGGGCGAGAGTGCCCGCCCACATGATGTTGGCACGAGCCTCGTAGTCGTCGGGGCGGTTCATCACCACAGGAGCGACGTCGATGATGGAGCGTAGCACCCCTTCACCCACGCGGTCAGTCACGTCGACATCGGTGGTGGGGGTAAAGTATCGTTCCATAATGTGAGCCATCATGTCGGCTATGCCGCTTGCGGTCTGGAACGGGGGGAGAGTGAACGTCAGCTCGGGATTCATGAGGGCAAACTTGGGTCGCAGGGCGTAGTCAGTGCGCAGACTTATCTTGTGGAGTCCGTCGAGCCGGGTGATGACCGAGTTGCCCGATCCCTCGCTGCCTGCCGCCGGGATTGTCAGCACGACGCCTACGGGCAGCGCTACGGTCGCCTGAAGCTTGCCGGCGTAAAAGTCCCAGAAATCCCCGTCGTAGGGAACGCCGAGGGCTATTGCTTTAGCGGTGTCGATAGCCGAACCGCCCCCGACGGCGAGCAATCCGTCGACCCCGTTGGCACGGCAGAGAGCGATGCCCTCATAGACGCGGTCGTCGGTAGGATTGGGACTTATGCCTCCAAGCTCGATGAATCCGATGCCGGCGTCGGAGAGCGATTGTTTCACCCGGTCAAGGAGTCCGCTCCTGATTACCGAACCTTTACCGTAGGCAATCATGACTTTGTGACAACCGGTCATTGAGGTCAGACGACCTACCTCGTTCTCGGCGCCTTTGCCGAATATATATCGTGTCGGGGTGCAATAGCTAAAATTATTCATGATGTTAAAATGATAAATCAGAATACAAAAATACCTAAATAGTTGTTGATTTCAAATTTTGTAAAAAAAAATGTGGAAAATGTGCGATATTTTAGCTATTTTCGCGTGTTATACCGCTATAAGGAAATGGCGCTGACGGTCGGTCAGATTGCCGGCGGTAAAAAATAGAAAAACAGTTATAGTCATGGAACGAATAAAAGTAAAAATAATAAATAAATCCCATCATCCGCTTCCCGAGTATGCGACACCCGGAGCGTCGGGAATGGATGTACGCGCTTTTCTGAACGAACCTATCGTGCTGCACCCGATGGAACGGGTGCTCGTACCCACCGGACTCTACATACAGCTGCCCGAGGGGCACGAGTGCCAGATACGTCCCCGCAGCGGGCTGGCTCTGAAGCATGGCATCTCTATCGTCAATGCTCCGGGAACGGTCGACGCCGACTATCGCGGCGAGATAAAGGTTATTCTGATCAATCTGTCGAAGGAGCCGTTTGTCATCAACGACGGCGAGCGTATCTGTCAGATGGTTATAACAAATTACACCCATGTGGGATGGGAGCCGGTAGAGCGTATTGACGAGACTGTGAGAGGCGACGGTGGATTCGGACACACGGGAACGGAATAATCGTATATAATTCCTGATGAAATATAATTTTAAGAACATAATAGCTTTTGCGGTTCTTCTTGCCGTTGTCGCGTTGTCGGGGGTAACGGCATCAGGGAAGGACAGCAGCTGGAAGAATGGAGAGTCGCGCCGCCGTGCCGATTATATCTTCATGGAGGCGATGCGCCGCAATGCTCTTGAAGAACCTGATTCATACTTTGAACTGATCGACCGTGTCAACCGACTTGTGCCTGAGGACAATTCGATAGATCAGGAATTAGGCTACTATTACATGGTGATGTCGGAGAACGATTCGACAATATTCGCCAAAGGATATGAATTGGTGAAGAACGGTTATTACAGCAATCCCGATGACTATTATGCAGGGCTGTTCTACGGCACGATAAACGACCGTCTGCGCCGCCGCGACGAGTCGGTCAAGGTGTGGACGATGCTCGACTCGGTGTATCCGTCAAAAGTGGAGATAACGATGAAGCTTGCCGAGGCTCTTTGCGCCGCCAACGACTCGTCGAGTCTGCGCCGCGCCATTGAGGTGCTCGACAGGATAGAGGTTGCCGAGGGAAAATCGCTTGCCGTGACGTCGCCGAAGATCAGAGCGATGTTTGCGCTCGGCGACACTACCGACATCTACTGCGAGCTGAACTCGCTCCTGACGGCAACGCCGCGGAGCGCCGACAACCGCGTGTATGCCGGCGACCTGTTTATGGCGCTCGGGAAGCCCGACTCGGCTATAGTCTATTACAACAATGCCTGTGAGGTTGACTCGACGAGCGGTCTCGCCTATTATAAACGAGCCGAATATTACAAGTCGATCGGTGATAGTGTCGCCTCTGACCGCGAAGTGTTTCACGCGCTGGAGATGAACAACCTCGATCTTGAAGTGAAACTCGGAATACTGACCGGATATATCCGCGAACTCTATACCGATCCGCTTCAGCAACCGCGTATCAAGGAGCTGTTTGCGAGACTGCTGGACAATCATCCTCACGAGCCGGCGATACATGAGGTGTATTGTTCGTATCTCGTCGCTATCGGGGATTATGCCGGTGCGGCAGAGCAACAGAGTTATGTGGTTGACAGCGACCCGTCGGTCGAGGACAGCTGGAGCGGTCTGCAATCGCTGTATATGCAGGCGCAGGACTATGAAGGAGGCGTCGATGCCGGCGAGAGGGCTCTGCATTATTTCCCGGAAAACGGGACGCTATATCTCATGACTGCACTCTGCTACTCGCAGCTTGACAAGCCTGACAAAGCAATAGAATATCTTGATAAGAGCCTGGCGCAGGCTGATGACAACAATGCGGGATTCAAGTCGCAGGTCCTGTCGGTCAAAGGTGACGTGTATTATAAGGCAGAGCAGACCGACAGTGCGTTCTATTATTATGAACGGGCTCTCGAACTCAATCCGCTCAATTACTCGGCACTCAACAATTGTGCTTACTATCTTGCATGTGAGGGGAGAGACCTCGACCGTGCCGAGCAGATGAGTGCCAGAACGTTACAGGAGGATCCCGACAACCCGGTATCGCTCGACACCTATGCATGGGTGATGTTTAAACGTGCTGACTATCAGAAAGCCAAGGAATATATCGACAAGGTGATCGTGATTGATGACGAACCGTCGGCTGAGGTGTATCAGCATGCCGGCGATATCTATTTCATGGCTGGAGACCCCGACGGGGCGCTGATATACTGGGAGAAAGCTCTGGAAATGGATCCCGACAACGAATTGCTGAAGCGTAAGGTGCGTTACAAAACATATTTCTACAAGTAAATAATCAACAGGCATGAGTCCTGTCAATCAATATAGATGATTTAATGAAACGATTTATATATTTGCTGCCTGCAATAGTGCTCCTGCTGTTGCTGCCGGCGTGTAGTTCTTCGCGTAGAGCGGGGGTGAAGACGGGCGATTACTCGGAGTCGATGCCGCTCCAGGAAAAATTCAGACTCCTTGTCGACAACTATCATGAATGGGAGTGTGTGGAGGTGCCTGTCAAGCTGTCGATCAAAGCTCCGTCGACGTTCTCGCTGTCGGGCAAGGCTTATATGAAGCGGGGAAAAGACATCATGCTGTCGCTCCGGTTCATGGGGCTGGAGGTTGCTATGTTATATGTGGACAAGGACTCGATATATGTGTCTGACAAAGTGCATAAATATTACGTAGCCGAGAAGATCGGTAATGTGCTTTCGGGTTGCGATGTGTCGGTCGGCGATATTCAGGATTTCCTTATAGGCAGAGCCTTTACACTCGGAAGCGGGACGCTCGCTTACGGTCAGCGCAAGAAGGTGAGTCTTGAGGACGCGGGAGACTGTTGGCTCATAATCCCGAGGGAGAAAGCCGCAGCCGGTACTGAGTATGGTTTCTCGGTCAGAAATGCCGACAACAGTCTTGCCGGGCTTGTTGTCAGTGTGCCGGGTGTCGAGCCTGTCAATGTCGCTTACAGCGAGAATGTCAAGACTCTTGCCGGGTGGCTTGCCGATAAGGTGAGGTTTGGAGCTGTAGTGAATGACAAGGCGATCGATGTCGAGATAGACTGGACGTTCTCGCGGGCAGCGTGGAACGCTCCCGGCAATTTCAGGACATGGAAGACGCCTCAGGGATATAACCGTCTGAAAACTCCCGATATAGCCAAAATGCTCTCGTCGTTTTAGTGGAAAAGTAAAATGAGACTGATAAACCGATTCATCACAATATTTCTTACCGCGCTGATGCTTGCCGTGGCGGTGGACGCCGACGGTCAGTCGCGTTCGTCGGGTAAGATACGCGAGCAGCAGCGTCAGAAACAGCAGCAAATTAAAGAGACAGATAAAAAAATCAGGGCAAACTCGGCTGCTGTCGAGCAACGGCTCAATCAACTGAGTCTGGTCGAAGGAGAGATTGCGGTATGCAACAAAAAAATACGCCGGCTGAGGGTGTCAGCCGACTCGGTGTATCGTGCCATGAGGTCAGTCAATGACTCGGTGAAAGCTCTTGATGACCGGGTCACACTCCTGAAAGACAAGTATGCCACGGCACTGCGGCACATGCAGATGAGAAAGTCGGCGATGGGTGACCTCGCGTTTCTTTTTGCCTCGGAATCGTTTGTGCAGGCATATCGCCGTTATCGCTCGTTGCAACAGTTTGCCCGGTGGCGTCAGCGCAAAGCCGACGAAATTTCGGAGATGAAGAAGTCGCTTGAAGAGAAACGTGCCCATCTTGAAACTCTCAGGGCGGCATCGGCGGCGGCTCTTGCGGCGCTTAACAAGGAGCGTAAGAATCTGGAAGATAAGCAACACGAGAATGAGCGGCTGATTGCCGATCTGCGCAAGGAGGGTGGGAAGCTGAAGAAGATCATGGATCGCCGCCGCCGCGAGGCTGAAGCTCTTGACAAAGAGCTCGACCGCGTGATAGCCCAGGAAATAAAGAAGCAGAAGGAAGAGGAGGCGCGGAAGGAAGCTGAGCGTCTGAAACGTGAGGAGGAAGAGCGACTTCTCGCTGAAAAACGCAAGGCTGAAGAGGAGGCGAAGGCTAAAGCACTTGCCGAACAGCAGGCTGCGGCTAAGAAGCAGACGAAAAAGGATAGTCAGGCACGGACGCCTAAGAATAAGCCGGCTGAAAATGAAACGGTGAAGAAGGATAATGAGGTAGCGAAAACCGAACCGGCTAAGTCGGCAAAACCTGAAGCCGGAAAACAGCCGGCGGTCAAACCGGCACAGGGGAATAAGACGGCAGCGGCGCCGATGCCTCAGTTGACAGGCTCGTTTGAGAGCAATAAGGGAAATCTGCCGTTCCCGGTGGATGGCAATTATACTATCGTGAAAAAGTTCGGGCGCCAGCGTCACCCCAAGCTGCCCAAGGTGGAGACAAACAACTCGGGCATAGATGTCGAGACGTCGCAAGGTGCGACTGTCAGGGTCGTGTTTGACGGGGAGGTGTCGCAGATATTCAGGCTTTCGGGTTATAATAATGTCGTGGTGGTGCGACATGGCGAGTATGTGACTGTTTATGCCAATCTTGACCGTCTGACAGTGCGTAAAGGCGATGTGGTCAAGGGGGGACAGGCGATAGGCAGCGTGTCGGTCGATGCAGCCGACAACAACCGCAGTGTGCTGCACTTTGAGGTGCGCCGGGAGACGGAAAAGCGTAACCCCGAGGAATGGGTCAAGGTAAGACAATAATTCTGATAAGCGGCAGGCGATGGCTGGAAATAAATCATTATCACGGTCGGTAGTCAAGGCAATGAGTGTCTTTGGCGGGGTACAGGTGCTGGGAATCCTGTTCTCGCTTGTGCGCACCAAGCTTGTTGCTCTGTGGCTCGGGAAGATCGGGATCGGTATGTTCGGTCTGTACAATTCGTCGCTGGATGTGATTAATTCGATCGCTCAGCTGGGGTTGCGTAACAGCGCGGTGCGCGATATCGCCGGTTCTGAAGGTTCACGAGTCGCCGTTGTTGCAACCGTAGTGCGCCGATGGAGCTGCGGACTGGGTATTCTCGGGGCGTTGCTGACGCTTGTGTTGTCACCGGCACTGAGCCGGTGGACGTTTGGCGACTCGGATCATACGCTCGGCTATATGTTCCTGTCGGTAACCGTGTTTCTGTCGTCAATCACGTCGGGGGAGCTTGCCATCCTTCAGGGCATGTCGCTGTTGCGCCGGCTCGCGCGGGCGTCGGTGTGGGGAGCTGCCGCAGGTGTAGCCGTGTCGATACCGATGTTCTATTACTGGAGAATCGACAGTGTGGTTCCGTCGATTATCGCATACTCGGTGACGACGGCAGCCGCGGTGTTTATTTACCGGCAGCGCGGAGACACGGCAGCGGCAAGAGGGTTGTCGTTACGGGAGACATTTGATGCCGGCAAGGACTTCATACGGCTCGGCATATTCATGACGGCATCGGGGTTTGTGACACTGCTCGTGTCATACGTTTTCAACGCTTATCTGAACTATGCCGACGGTGAAGATGCCGTGGGACTCTATCAGGCGGGTTACACGGTGGTCAACAGGTATGTAGGGCTTGTATTCACGGCGATAGCGATGGAATATTATCCGCGTCTCGTCTCGGCGATAAATTCCCGGCGTGTGACGTCGGTCTACGTCGGTCATGAGATGACGCTCGCCCTGTGGGTGCTCCTTCCGGTTCTGACCATCTTTATCGCTGCTGACCGTCTGGTGGTTATTCTATTGTATGATAGCTCGTTTTTAGATATTATTCCGTTTATTGCATGGGCTATGGTCGGCACCGTATTCCGTGCGGTGTCGTGGTGCATTGCATTTGTCATTCTCGCACGTGGCGACGGTAAAATCTATCTTGTGACCGAGACGTTGAGCGCGTTGTGCAGTCTCCCGCTTAATATAATTGCGTATAATCAGTGGGGCATCGGGGGACTTGGATATGCCTATTGTGCATGGTATCTGCTTTACACGCTTATCGTCGGGGTCGTCTACTTCCGCCGATACAGATTGAGCCTGTCTCCACGCCTCGCAATGCTCATCGCAGTAGTCACAGTCATAGGTATCGGATCCGTTCTGTTGTCGACATGCTTTGGCTGGATTCCTGCCGCAGCCGTAGCCGCCGTAGCCACGGTCATGTCATTCACGTCTCTCCGTCGCATGCTCCGCCGTTGACGACGTTATAAAATGGCGTGTCAATATACTTTGGTGTAACAGTAGCATTTGTCACAATCGAAATCAAAAATACATTCATTAGATATTTTGCCAATTGCTACGTCTAATATCTCCGCAGTAATTGGATTTCTAAGGTCAGGGATATTCCGGACTTTGGTGGTACGGTCCGCTCTGCCGTGACGGTTTGTTCGTATGAGCCTTATCCCACAAATAGTTACCTTTGTCTGTTGAATTACGCTTGATTTCTCGGCTGATAGTTGACTGACTGCACCCTACGAGCAGGGCGATATCTTTTCTTGCTGTTTTCTTTTGGAGTAAGACGAAAATTTGCGACCTTTGCTCCGAGGTTAATTGATGATACATATGCAATACAAAATTAGTTAATCTCTGGGAGACTTCGGTCTCCTTTTTTTGTATTGCCTGTTAAGAGTTTCCTTTTGCGCGACTTAACATCGGATTGGGGAGGGACTCTGGGCTTGTGAAGTCCCATCCCCAATCCAACATTAAGTCTAGAGCGTAAAAAAATATTGGTGCTATTCAGATTGAAGATTTTGCACTTCGTTCTTGAATCTATATTGAAAGCGAGAAAGGGTCGTGGTAAGGGAATTTCTCACAACCGATGTTTTGTCGCAATCCGAGTGAAAATAGTAACACTTACCGGCAAAAAGTATTTAACATGAGGTATCCAATGCTGTAAAATAACAAAAGTCGCGGACAGAGAGACCTGCCGCGACATGTTTGTTTAACCTATTAAAACTTTAATAAAGTGAAAGATACAAGTAAAATATACGCGAACTTGTAGTGAAATAAGTAATTCATTAATCACTAAGTGATGTTATGCAAGCAAAGAATTATTGTTACACTAAAGTATATATACGGCGTTTACTTTTTGTAACGCAAGACGGTGAATGAGTAGGGGGGGAGGGTGTGGGTATCGGTCGGCGAGATCTCGTCGGTGACTGCTTTTACGTCGGTGTCATCGGGGTTGCCGGTCAGGGTGGTGCGCCGGATTGCGGATGCCTTGGCGACTCCGTCGAGAGTGGTGTTGACTGTCACTGGTGTCATGTTCACGAGTTTTACAATCATGTCGCCGGTCTCGGGGTCGATGACGGTCGAGGTCCCGATGCGTACTCTGAGGTCGGGGTTGGATGTCGACATGGTGCGGAGTGACGGCACATAGGTCGTTCCTGAATTTTGTCCGTACATCAACTGTACGTAATAGTCGGGAGTCAGGTTGATTGTGTTGTTGTCAAAATAAATCAGGTCAGGGCGCCACTGCGTGTGATCCTTTTTTGCAAGGAGGGGGGCGTAGGATGTCATTTCGACGACGTCGCCGTTGCGTTCGACCGATGTCAGATAAAGGGCGTCGGAGAGTGCGGCTTCAAGACTGGACTTGCGGTCGTGCATGTGGGAGGCGTATTCGCCGAGGTACACTTTAGTGGCGCCACGTGGGTAGCTGTCGTAGAAATGTTGGTTATGGATGAGCCATCCGGGCGATACGTAGTAGTGCTCGTCGACCATCGGGATGTTGTGCTCGCGTGCAAACTGCCAGCCTGCCGTATAGTCGGCACCTTCGTAGAACGGACCAACCGTGCCGATGACAGTAATCTCGGGATAGGTCTGTTTCAATGCGTTGTAAATCATCAGGAAACGGGTCTTGAATGTTTCGGTGATGAGGTCTTCGTTGCCTATCCCGATATATTTGAGGTTAAAGGGCTCGGGGTGTCCTGCGGCGGCACGTTTCGCTCCCCATGTGGTTGTCACGTCGCCATTGGCATACTCTACGAGATCAAGGATGTCCTGAACGTATGCTCCCATTTCTTCCATTGGGATGCCGCATTGCTGACCGTTGGCGGTGAGGGCGTCGACAGAGTGATGAGAATGTGTCGAAGAGTTTTGGCAAGGTACGCCCGCTGCAAGAACCGGAAGGGGCTCGGCGCCGATGTCCTCGCAGAAAAGGAAGTATTCGTGATAACCGAGACCTCGGGACTGGTGGTAGCCCCAGATGTTGCGTTTGGGTAAACGTTCTTCAAGTGGACCTATCGAGCCTTTCCAGTCATAGATGTTGTCAACGCCGTCGCCATGGGCAACACATCCACCGGGGAATCTTACGAAACGCGGGTGGAGGTCAGCGAGTGTGGTCGCAAGGTCATTGCGCAGACCGTTTTTGCGTCCTTTGAAGGTTGCCTGAGGGAAGAGCGAGACCATGTCGAGGTCGTAGGTCCCGGTGCGTTGGGGGGTGATTGAGAGGTGAGCGCTGTCGCAGTCGGCGGTCGCTTTTATTGTGGCGTTGAGAGTCAGCCACTCGTCGGATTTCGGTGCTGACAGACGAGCCGCGCCGACTGTCTTGTCGTTGCTGTCGAGCAGGCGGATGTTGAGTGTGCCGCCTTGAGCCGCGCGAACTTTAAGTGACAGGTCATAGTGCTCGCCTTTTTTTACGGGAATCCCGTCAAATCCGCTGTTGGTCAGCGACACGCCCTTTGTGTTGACCTTAAAACGTGCGTAGTGGGGGTTATTGGCGTGTATAGGCGACACGGTCTCGATGGTCACCGAGCCTTGATCGGGGTTACTTATGCTCCAAGCTGTCAATGCATTCCAGTTTATGTCGCCGCCGCGATCAGAGGGGGAGTATTCGAAGTCGCGGTTTTGTATCAGTTCGGCGTAGAGACCGCCGTCGGCAGCGTAGTTGATGTCCTCAAAAAAGATTCCGATCAGTTTGTCGCTGATGGTCTTTTGTCCGTCGTTGAGGAGTCTGACGGTCATTGACACCGTGTCTATGCCGGCAAATCTCCACTGGTCCTGATCGGTCAGTTCGTCATACTTGGCATTGAGTGATTTACGGTAGTGACTATAACCTTTTATCGTGTTGATCAGTGATTTGGGGACGGTAATGATTGACCCTGAGTATTCTTTGTCATTAACGTACTCCGTTGATGCTTTGGCACGTTTTGCCGACGCCGGCAGCATGGCTTCAACCTCTGACGCTTTGACATATTCCTGTGGCGTCCAGTTGAAGAAGTCGGGCGATGAGGTGAATGCGCCTACTGTGGAATGGTGGTCGGGATTGAAAATCAGATACCAGGTGTCGGTGGTGGCGTCAAATGAGAGTTCTGGATTGAACATTCGTTTTTCCGCTCCCCATGTGCCGAAGTCGCTGTTTACGACAATGAAGTCTTTGTCGGGCGTTTTCCATTTTTTTTCACCGGGTTTTCTTGTCGCAATTCTCAGACCTCCATGTCCGTCGGGGTTTGCAAATGCAAACATTTCAACAGAGTCGGTCTTTTCGGGTTGGGCGTTTTGCGCTGTCGAGTTGTTGGTTGGCAGCAATACAGCTGCTGCAACAATGGTCAGTTGTTTGATTGTCATGATATTATATAAGAAGTCAACAATAAATAATTTCTTGTGGATGAGGCGTGTCGGTGTTGTGACGCTATGGCTCATTCTGTAAGGCGAATCACTCGTATTCCCGTGAGCCTGTTTTTAATGAGATACTCCGACAATGTCAATTTGTCGATGGTTACTTTGCCCATCTTTGATGATGCGTGTAGCAGATGCGGCTCGTTGTCGATCATTGCAATGATACCCATGTGGCTGACATCCAATCCGTCGGTTTTTGTGACAAGGGCAACGATATCGCCGTCGCGTAGAGCGCTTTTGATCTCTTTTTTGTTGATTTTTGAAGAGCGTATGTATGGGTACCGGTGGTTGCGGTAGCCGATTTCATATCCCTTGACACGCTGAAGTTCGTCGTTGTCTTTCAGTGCGGGGTAGAGATCGGGATTGGAGCTCATGAAGTCTAAGGTCTTTATAATCCATTCGTGTCCCGGGAATGTGTTTGTGACCTCCTTGAAGTTTCCGCGGTGAACATTGTCGACCACCCAGTCACTGAAATAGTGCAGGCGTGAGGCGTACCCGTTGAGGGTGCCTCCGCGATATCTCAATCGCTCGAGATTGTAGATGAAATCGTGCCATGACGTGCGTTTTTCTCCTGCAGTATAGGCAAGAGTCATCACCGTTTCAACAAATGTGGTGCAGTCAAGCTCGTCGAGATTCACCCTCAGTCTCTCTTCGTCCCCCTCCAAAGTGTGTGCCTTGTAGGGGGTGTCAATAAATTTCTTTGATATAGCAGATATTCTCTGTTGCGGATCTGTTATGTCGACAACGTCAATAAGTATTCTGTTTATCTCAGTCGTGTCTGATGAGATATTGTGAAATTCAACTTCTGAAGGCAGTACGGCTTTTGCCGTTATACACATTAATATATATAGGAGTGATATGATTGCTTTTTTCATCTCTTCCGGGATACATGTTTGTTCAGCGAAATTACAAAAAAAATATGTATTTCATCATGTGTGTAGGCGATTTTATTATTAAAATCGCCCTTTTGACGAATAAAAAGGAAAGGATGCCAAATCTTTTATAGGGAATATTTATGCAGTATTCTTGCATATTATTTATCTCAAAATGCCAAAACATGTTTTTGGACATAAAATTAACATTTGTTGATTTAGGTGGATGTCAGGAGGTTATGTGTCTGATGCTGTTTATGCGGTAAAATCTGATAGAAAAATGTCATAAAAATATTTGGTGGTTATTGTAAAAGTGTGTACCTTTGCACTCGCTTTTGGGACGGAGGTCCTGTGTTTGAAGCG
>CAYTWG010000042.1:0-21625 GCA_964442005.1 uncultured Bacteroides sp.
TCAAGTTCTACAAAGAGCACGGCATCATCAAGACCGATCCCTTCGAAGTACTCGACCAGGAAGGCGTAGGCCAGCTCGTGAAGATGGGTGTAGAGAAAGGCCGCTCAGTGAAGCCCGAACTCAAGGTAGGCATCTGCGGCGAGCACGGTGGCGAGCCCTCGTCAGTGAAGTTCTGCGCTAAGCTCGGCATGAACTACGTGAGCTGCTCACCCTTCCGTGTGCCCATCGCCCGCGTAGCTGCGGCGCAGGCTGCAATCGAAGATTAAATTCTAACTAAAATTAGGACTGAGGTGTTATGGAATAATCTATTCCCTCAGTCCTAATTTTTTCTATTTAAAGATGACGGAAGAAATTGATAAACATACCGGTGAGAAGTGGATTGTTCTTGACAAGGAGGAAGTCAAAATGGGTTTCCTTGCTCAATGTATTGGGCTATCAACCGACTGAAATACTTCAAGCCGACAAATCAGATATGTATTCTCAATCAAGCTTTGCTCAATGATTTTCTGACGTTTGTTGAATCCATTAACATCGGACAAAATGAGTGAGAAAGAAAAGCTGTTACATCAAATATTGACGTCATCGCAAACCGGAACTATTGTCTGCCGGATTGCGCGTCAACTCAACATACCTACCTACGAAGCTTTCCGTTGCTTTTTTCGCAGCAAAACCTACGCCAACTTCCGTCAACCCGGCTCCGTCCTTTCCTATTGTGGTGATCCCGCCATAGTTGATGAATACATAAACGAAATATCTACAATTACAAGATAAGCATAACGCTTCTTAATTTTTCAAAATGCCGAGGATAGGCAAATGGGAGAAAAGCGTCGGTGTCGTCTGTGCGGTGTTGGGAGAGACGGAGGTCAGAGAACGAGCTCGCTGTAGAGGCGGTCGAACTCGGAGTCGAGGTCGGCGGTGATGCCGGGATGCGGACGGGAGGTCTGGATGCAGGAGCTTTTAACGGCGGTAAGCCATCGGAACCGTTCTTCGGCTTCAAGCGCGGCAATCGGTCCGTTTGAAGGGTTGCCATGTCCGACGCCTGTGAACAATGAGAGTTGCCGGTTGATTTCGTCGAGGGTCAAACCATTGTTATACAGGCTGATTTTTTCAGCCGGAAGGGTATGGTTGACACGTAACCAACGCTGACGCTTGCACATCATGATGAGCCCGACGTTAATAAATTCTTCTCGTTCGACGCGGGGCACGTATCTTATAACGGCATATTCATATAAGTGCTTGTCGTGCATTGATTGCTTCTTTTATAAATATGTGAGAATTATTCAACCGGGTAACAAGAAAGTCGGAGTAGGCTTTCCTGATCTCATCGGGTGAAGGAGCGTCATCACCCCACTCCAACCATTCGTCAGGGATAAGCGCTACGATTTCGTCAATTACGTCAGGCGAGAGTCGAGACCGCATTTCGGAGTCGACTGTCTCAAGATGTGCAGCTTTTCGCAAGAGTGCATGGTCCTTTATGTAGGTAAACGGGGTCAGCGGTGCTTTCTCAAGGTCACGCCATGAGTGGTGGAAGTAGAGCGAGGCTCCGTGGTCGATGAGCCACACTTCGTTGTTCCACACGAGCATATTGGTATTACGGACGGTACGATCGACATTGGTGAGGAAGGCGTCGAGCCACACGATGCGCGATGCCGTCAAGGGGTCGACGGGATTGACATAAGGGTCAAGGGTCGCTGCCCCAGACAGGAAGTGCATACCGAGATTCAGTCCACGGCTTGCCTGAAGCAAATCCTGAATTTCTTCGTCGCCCTCAGTGCGCCCGAAGTCTTCATCAAGATCAAGAAATACGAGTTCGGGTACTCTCAGCCCGAGCCGGCGTGCTATTTCGCCTCCGATAAGTTCAGCTATCAAGGCTTTATAGCCATGTCCTGCACCCTTGAACTTGACAACATATTTAAACCCGTCATCAGCGTCAGCCAATGCCGGTAGCGAGCCTCCTTCCCGGAGGGGCATGATATAGCGTGTGACTTGTTGTCGGCGAAGTTCAATCATAATAGACAATTAGAGGACTGTTAAAACCATAATGGAGCAATCCCGATAAAGACTGCCCCATTATGTTATAAAAACCACACCAAAGGATGCGATGAAACTCCGAATAGACAGGATTTGAGTGCTCGTCACCCTTTGTAATCCGCCTGGCATAGAAGCACCTTAAAAGGTTGGGGCCCGCCATCGGATGACTAAGCTTGTCTCGGTATTTCATAATAATTTGAAGAGTTTCCCAATCAACTTTGATGTGGCATGTATCTTGAAAAACTTAGCTCTCTTGCTTGATTTGATAACACAAAGATAGTGATTAAAGTTTAATCCTGCAATATCGTGCCCGGTAAAATTATCAACATCAATAAAAATCGGCATGAATGAATTGATAGCTTATTAAAGTATCTTAAAAAGCGCCATTTTGTGGAATATAATGTATATCTTAGCAAATTAAAACGAAATATATAACCTAAAAAACATAACAATCATGGAATATGATGAATTCAGAGCAGTAAAATTTATAAATGACCGTCTGGTTGCCGATGGTCGGAATCCATACGGTGAGGATGAAGTGCTTAACGTGATTGACATGATATGGGACTATTATGAAGAAAACGGAATGCTTGACATTGATGCTGATGATGATTTCGGCGAAGATGAAGATATCGAGCAAGATCTTATTGACTACGTGGTAAGAATGTTGCGGAAAGATAAAGGTGCCACAGTGAAATCCGAAGATGTGCCGTTGATGGTTAATGCCGAGATTGACTATGAGGATTCGCTTGATTGAAACGATGTCGACGGCAGTCAAGGGACTGGTTACAGGTAGTTTGCTCCTTTTTGCAGCGATTGTGCCGGTAGCACAAAATGCCGCTCAGGACACGGAAATGATAGTGACGTTCGACCAGGACTACATGACTCCGGCGATTCCCGGCAAACAGAAGAATGCCGTTGTCGAACTGATGAAGCAGGAGGCTCTGACTCTACAGAAAAAGGGTTATTCTGTCGAGAGTGACCGTAATGGCGAGGTAGTCGTTGTCACTATTGCCGCTGACAAACTTTTTGCGCCCAATTCGGTCACGTTGCTTCCTCAGGCTGTTTCACTTCTTGATGTTTTCACCGGATATCTGCGTGATGGCGATAAGTATAAAATATTGTTGAAAATGCACAGCGACAACACCGGAAGCGAGGACTATTCATATATAATAACTGATGATCGCATAAAGTCGTTGTACGAATTTTTTGATAACAGAGTCGCGGACAGTTCACTGCTCAACGGTTATCCTGCGGGTAATGTCGAGCCGCTTGTCCCTAACGATTCACGCGAAAACCGATCGATCAACCGCAGACTGGAAATATTCATTGTTCCCGGTCCCGGTCTCGTTCAGGTGCAAAAGAATAAAAATAGCAAGCGATAACTGATTATGGAGGCAATTATGCACAGGTTGCTGTCGATGTTTTTAGAAGAAGCGACAGTCAGTAAGGTTATTCTACCGGTTACGCTTGCCGTGATAGCGCTGTTGGCGTGGCTGGCATATATTTTCTTTCATGGTGTTGTGACAGTGGTTGTCAAACTGATAACCCGTCGTACTGTCACAGACTGGGATGATGATCTGCTGAACGACAAGGTGCTTAAAGCGTTTTCCCAACTTGCTCCCGCGCTGCTTGTGGCGTGGCTTCTTCCCGACGCGTTTGAAAAAGAGACTACACTATATGTGTGGCTGACAAAGCTGACGAAGTTTTATATCGTATGGGCGTTTATTAATCTTATAAACCAGTTTTTACAGAGTCTTTACGATGCACTTGACAAACGCGAAAAATACAAGATACACACCTTGAGGGGCGTGCTTCAGATGCTGAAACTATTTTTTATATGTGTCGGGGTGATTGTAGGGCTTAGTATATTATTTGATAAAAGTCCGGTTTCCATTCTGACTGCATTAGGAGCCTCGGCAGCGGTTTTGATGCTGGTGTTCAAGGATACGATTCTCGGACTGGTTGCCGGAGTTCAGCTGACGGCTAACGACATGCTGAAAAAGGGAGACTGGATTGTCGTCCCCAAAGCCGGTGCCAATGGCGAAGTCGAAGAGGTCTCGTTGACAACCGTTAAGGTCAGGAACTGGGATAATTCGGTAACCACTGTCCCACCCTACACCCTGATCAGCGAGTCGTTCCAGAATTTCAAACCTATGCAGGAGTCGGGCGGACGACGCGTATCAAGATCAATCTATATCGATATGTCGACAGTTAGATTCTGTTCATCACAGCAGCTCGCCTATCTGAACGAGAAAGGATGGCTTAAAGGACACAGCGAGGAGGATGCAACCGGAGTGGTGAATCTCGAACTGTTTAGAAAATATCTTGAGTACTATCTGTCGGTCAGTCCGCATGTTGAGAAATCGATGCTCTACATGGTAAGGCAACTTCAGCCTACAACCCAGGGATTGCCTCTTGAGCTGTATTTCTTCATAAATACTACTGAGTGGAAACAATATGAGCACATACAGGCTGAGATTTTCAATCATGTCTATGCTGTCATCCATGAATTCGGGCTCTCGATGTATCAGTCTCCTGCCGGTTCTGACATCAAGTCGCTGTCGGATAAAAAATGATAAAATATAGCTTGATTTTATAATGTGCGATTTATTTGCTAATTTTGCATCATAATTAATAATCAGAAAAAGATATTAACCAATATAAATCATGGCAAAAGAATTAAAGGATCTTACCAAGCGAAAAGATAATTATTCGCAATGGTATAATGAACTTGTGGTAAAAGCAGATCTTGCCGAGCAGTCGGCTGTGCGTGGATGCATGGTTATCAAGCCATATGGTTACGCAATCTGGGAAAAAATGCAGCGTACACTTGACAATATGTTTAAAGAAACAGGCGTGCAGAACGCATATTTTCCTCTTTTGATCCCGAAATCATTCCTTTGCCGCGAAGCTGAGCATGTGGAAGGTTTTGCAAAGGAATGTGCTGTCGTGACTCATTACCGCCTGAAAAACGATCCTAACGGTTCGGGGGTAGTGGTCGATCCTGAGGCACGTCTGGAAGAAGAGCTTATCATTCGCCCGACTTCAGAAACAATAATCTGGGGAACATATAAAAACTGGATTCAGTCATATCGTGATTTACCTATTCTGTGCAATCAGTGGGCTAACGTGATGCGTTGGGAGATGCGTACCCGCATGTTCCTCCGTACTGCTGAATTCCTCTGGCAGGAAGGACACTGTGCTCATGCGACTGCCGAGGAATCGGAGGCACGTACGGTGCAGATGATCAATATTTATGCTGATTTTGCTGAAAAATATATGGCGATGCCTGTAATCAAGGGCGTTAAGTCGGCTAATGAACGTTTTGCCGGCGCACTGAATACATATACAATCGAAGCGATGATGCAGGACGGCAAAGCACTCCAGTCGGGCACATCTCACAACCTTGGACAGAATTTTGCCAAAGCATTCGATGTGACATTTGTCAATAAGGATAATAAGCCTGAATATGTATGGGCAAACTCATGGGGCGTATCTACCCGTCTGATGGGCGCCTTGATAATGAGTCACTCGGATGATAACGGTCTCGTGCTCCCGCCACATCTGGCTCCCATACAGGTCGTTATTGTTCCTATATTCAAAAATTCAGAACAACTTGCCGAGATAGATAAGGCTGTCGAGCCTATTGTCAATGAACTGCGCGAACTTGGAATCAGCGTGAAATATGATAACGCAGAGAACAAGCGTCCCGGATTTAAATTTGCCGATTATGAGTTGAAGGGTGTGCCTGTTCGCCTCGCTATCGGTGCCCGCGACATTGAGAATGGAACAGTCGAGCTCATGCGTCGTGATACGCTTGAAAAGCAGGTTGAACCGCTTGCAGGTATCGCCGCTTACGTGAAAAATCTTCTCGAAGAAATTCAGGAAAATATCTATCAGAAAGCATTGAAGCATCGTGAGGAAATGACTCGTACAGTAGAGACTTATGACGAATTTAAGGAAGAAATCGAAAAAGGCGGTTTCATCCTTGCTCACTGGGACGGAACTCCTGAGACCGAGGAGAAAATTAAGGAAGAGACCAAGGCTACTATACGATGCATACCACTTGAAGGTGACAAGACTCCCGGCAAGTGCATGGTCACCGGCAAGCCTTCGGCTCAACGCGTGATTTTTGCACGAAATTATTAATGAATGAGATAACGATTTTAGTGACAGAACCCGTTGATCTAATGCGACGGGTTTTGTCATATAAAGTACTGACAGATATTAACCTACTATTCATAAGATAGATGGACAACAAGCCCTTTGTAAGTTCAGTGGCACGCAGGTGTGACCTCGAGGTGTCGGATTGTGCCGACATGATAAGATGTTTCGGAAAAATACTTGAAAGCGAGTGTACGTCGGGAAACGATGTCTCAATTCCCGGATTTGGCAAATTTTCGGCAATCAAGGATGACGAGCAGATTGTTGTGGAACCCGCAACAAAAAAGCGTGTCCTCTACCCTCCTGTCCTCCGGCTTGTGTTCACCCCTGATGAAGCTATGTTGAAAAAACTTTCAACCGGCGCTAACGGCGACTAATACTATCACGAAGATGAAAGAGACTCTAAATTATAATTATCTTGCCAAACGGCTTGCCGAAGAGAGCGGGTATAAAGAAACCGATACTGAAAAGTTCCTTAAATCACTGATTGATACGATCAATTCACGCCTGTCGACACGCGGGGTCGTTACGGTCAAGCACATAGGTCAATTTGTAAAGGTCGACGGTACAAATCCGACAGTAGAATTTTATCCCGACAGGGAGATTGCCGATTCAATAAATGCACCGTTTGCATGTTTTGAGGCGATAGAACTCAATGACGGAGTGACCGATGAAATGCTGGCTGACAATGTTACGGCTGATGTCCCGGCAGAATCATCTGAAACGGTTGCAACTGCTGATGCGCCGGTCGAGGTTGAAATATCCGGTACTGATGACGTTGTAGTAGAGCCAGACGAAAAAGACGTAGAGATTGAGACAACGGTCAGTGAACAGGTCGAAGTCCGACCGGAAATCGTCGAAGCGTCACCTGACATAGATAGGAATGAACCCGAGGATGCCGCCTTAACATCGCAAAAAGATGTGGCTCAAGAGGAAGTGATTGAGATTAATGACGGTGAGTCGGATGAAAATGAGGTCGAAACTGAAACTGAGACTCAGCTTGAGGCGACCGAAGTCGACAAGACGGTTTCAGCAGCAGAGGGTCGCATAGACAGACACCCTGACCATGGCTCTGACGATGGTAGTGATGATGAGCGTTCCCTCAATCCCATACTCACTTTTATAATAGGCATTGTGACCGGACTTCTTGTGGGAGGTATGTGCGGTTACTTTATTTATCCCCTGTTAAACAAAGACCGGGATTCCGATGTTGATGAATTAGAAACGGTAAGTATATATGATATACTTTCGGAGGTCAGCTCAGAGGAACCGACCGATGTCGATGCTGACAAAGATGGTGCAGCCATGGAAGTACCGACCGACGAACCGGAAACTGCATTATCGGAAACCGGTGCCGTGACTGACGGAGCAATGGATGCAGGCAACAAGCCGGAGCCATCGGTCGTGCCCAACTCTAACTCTAAGATTATCACTGATAAAGTGTCTAAATCACGTTTTCTTACTACTATGTCAAGAGAATATTTCGGACGGTTTGAATTCTGGGTTTATATCTATGAGGAGAATAAGGAAAAACTTGGCGATCCTAACCGTATCGCACCCGGCACGGAAGTCGTGATACCGCCGATTGATAAGTATGATATAGACCCCAATAGTCAGGCGTCGGTCGATAAGGCTCTTGCCAAAGGGGAAGAAATTTATCGGTTATATCGAAAATAAGGTTAAAACTTTATATTGATAAACTTATAATAAATAAAATTAACACAACGGTTTAACGCTTTAGCAAAAGGTTTGACTAACTTTGCCGGAGTAAATTAGAAATAAAATAACATAAAACAATAATAAAACGTAAATATCTATGGGTGAAACGGTTAATATCCGAGAACTTAATGATCTTGTCGCCGGAAAAAGCGACTTCATAAATCTCATAACACGGGGTATGGATCAGACCATCGTCGGTCAGAAACATCTTGTAGAGTCACTTCTAATTGCATTATTATCCAACGGACATATTCTTCTGGAAGGTGTACCCGGTCTTGCTAAAACTCTTGCAATCAAGACACTTGCACAATTAATCGACGCCAAATACAGCCGTATACAGTTTACTCCTGACCTGCTTCCAGCCGATGTCATCGGTACTGTCGTTTATAGCGTTCAAAAAGAGCAGTTCCAGGTTAAACGCGGTCCTATATTCGCTAATTTCGTACTCGCTGATGAAATCAACCGTGCCCCTGCTAAAGTTCAGAGCGCACTTCTTGAAGCCATGCAGGAGCGCCAGGTGACAATTGGTGACCGCAGTTTCAAACTTGATGAACCGTTCCTGGTGATGGCGACACAGAACCCTATCGAACAGGAAGGTACTTATCCTCTTCCCGAAGCTCAGGTTGACCGTTTCCTTCTCAAGGTGGTTATCGGTTATCCTACACGTGAGGATGAAAAACTGATTATACGTCAGAATATTTCTAACGTTAAGAAAGAAATTGTTCCCCTCCTTAAGCCGCAGGAAATCATTGAAGCGCAGAAGGTAGTCGAAAAAATTTATCTTGACGAAAAAATCGAGCGCTATATTGTCGACATCGTGTTTGCTACACGTGTACCTGCCGAATATGGTCTCAGCGACTTGTCGAGCATCATAGCCTTCGGTGCATCACCCCGTGCGTCAATCAGCCTTGCGCGTGCGTCACGTGCATACGCATTCCTGCATCAGCGCGGATATGTTATCCCTGAAGATGTACGTGCAGTGTGTCACGACGTGCTCCGTCATCGTATCGGTCTGACCTATGAAGCCGAGGCTAACAATATCACTGCCGACGAGATTATTTCCAACATTCTCAACAAGGTTGAAGTTCCCTGATTCTGAGAAATAATTCCACTATCCAATGGATGCCAACGAACTTTTAAAGAAAGTAAGAAAGATAGAGATTAAGACCCGCGGATTGTCCCAAAACATATTTGCGGGCGAATATCACTCGGCGTTTAAGGGGCGTGGTATGACCTTTTCTGAAGTCAGAGAGTATCAATATGGTGATGATATCCGAGATATTGACTGGAATGTTACTGCCCGCCACAACCGACCCTATGTCAAGGTTTATGAAGAGGAACGAGAGCTGACAGTGATGATGCTCGTTGATGTGTCAGCGAGTCGTCTGTTTGGCGCAGTCGGAAGCGTAAAACGTGAAATGATAGCTGAAATAGCTGCTACCATTGCGTTCTCTGCAATCCAGAACAACGATAAGATCGGTGTCATCTTCTTCTCTGATAAAATTGAAAAATTTATACCTCCGAAGAAGGGGCGAAAACACATTCTCTTTATCATAAGGGAATTGCTTGACTTCACCCCGGAGAGCAAGGGCACTGACATAAGCATGGTGTTGCGCTATTTCACCGATGCTTTGAAAAAACGGTGTACCACTTTCCTGATCTCGGACTTTATCGACTCCAAAGATTACTCAAAGGCACTTACTATTGCAGCAAACAAGCATGATGTCTATGGAATTCAGGTTTACGACAAACGTGATTCACAGTTGCCCGATGTAGGTTTGATGAGAGTCACCGACCTGGAGACCGGCGCTGACTGCTGGGTCGATACGTCCTCGGCTAAAACGAGAAAAGTTTATAACAAATGGTGGTATGACCGTCAGCAACTGATGTCTGACACAATGAAGCGCTGTCGGGTCGAATCGACCTCGATTGCGACCGACGAAAATTATGTCGCATCGCTCATGGGGCTGTTCAAACGTCATGCTGCCCGTTAGAATTTTAAATATAGATTAAGCAAATGACTGTTTACAGAAATATTAGGGTTGCACTGATGTTTATGATTTTTTCATTGATGTCAGTCCCGGTGTTTGCCCGTACGTCGGTGTCGGTCTCTCTTGACTCGGCTTACGTACTGATGGGAAAACAGACTCTGATGAATGTTGAAATTGTTGAACCGGTGTCGGCTATGTCGAATATTTTCATCGTTCCTGACAGCATGCCGTCAGAGGTGGAAGCTGTTGCATGGCTTGACGGAGATACTGTCGATCTCGGCAATGAATTGAGACAGATCAGGCGTTCACTCGTTATCCAGTCGTTTGATTCAGGTGTCTATACTCTTCCTCCCGTAGTATATATATCGTCAACCGACACGCTTCTCTCCAAGCAGGTTACTTTAAAGGTAAATCCGGTGGATGTCTCTGGTAAAGAGGATATCAACGGAATGGCTGAGACGATCGACGTCAAATCTAAATGGTATGACTGGTTGCCCGATTTCCTGACCGATTACTGGTTGTGGATTGTGCTCGGGCTGATTGTTGTCGCCGGTGGTATATGCGCTTATCTGATTGCAACGCGTAAAGTTGATATTCCACTTATACCGAAGAAAAAACCGATTCCCCCCTACGAGCTTGCCGTTTCGCGTCTTAAGACACTTAAAGCCGAGAATCTGTGCGAGAAAGGTGAGGAGAAAGAATATTACACTCGTCTTACCGATATCCTGCGAGAATATATTGATGAACGGTTTGGTATCAACGCGATGGAGATGACATCGACTCAGATTCTCAGTCGACTTTCCGATAATCCGGTTACCCGTCCGTCCAATCAGCTGATGCGTCAGATTCTTGAGGTTGCCGACTTTGTGAAATTTGCCAAGGTGCGTCCTCTCCCTGACGATAATATTAAGTCATATAATTCGGCAATGGAATTTGTCGAGAATACAAAACCGGTGGAGGAACCGACGGAAGAAGGTTCTACTCCCGATAATTTAAACACAATTGATAAGAAATAATGCAACTGGCTCATCCTGGAATATTATGGCTGTTTTTAGCGTACATACCGCTAATAGCATGGTATATTGTCAAGCATAGGGATGCTCACCCATCGCTTGAGGTTTCGACGGTCGTGCCCTTTGCCAAGATGCACCGACCGCTGAAAAGCTATATGATGCATGCGATGTTCGTGCTTAGACTCCTTGCAATCGGATGTATCATCATCGCTCTTGCCCGTCCTCAGACTCATGACAGCTGGAACGAGTCAAAGACCGAGGGAACGGACATCGTTGTCGCTCTTGATATATCATCAAGTATGCTTGCCCGAGACTTTAAGCCTGACCGACTTGAAGCGGCTAAAGAAGTTGCCGCCAACTTCGTGTCGGCGCGTGAAAATGACAATATGGGTATAGTTATATTTGCCGGTGAGAGTCTGACCGGTATGCCGATGACTACTGATCGCGCAGCATTGGTAAATTATCTCGGAAGTCTCAACCGCAACATGCTTGAGGACGGCACTGCTATCGGTGACGGTCTTGCAACAGCAATTAACCGTATAAATGCCGGAAAAGCGAAATCGAAGAGCATAATACTGCTTACCGACGGTTCTAATAACACCGGCAATGTGGCTCCGCTTACAGCTGCCGAGATTGCAAAAAAATATGGCATTAAGGTCTACACCATCGGTATCGGAACTAATGGAACAGCCCCCTACCCTCAGGTGAATTATTTCGGACGCATAGAATATGTGCCGATGCCTGTGGTTATTGACGAGGCGACATTGAAAGACATTGCGGCTACGACCGGTGGAAAATATTTCCGTGCGACCGGCAACAACGTCTTACAGGAAATATTTGAAGAGATTGACAAGCTTGAGAAATCGGAAATCGATGTGCGTAACTTTTCACACACCGAGGACAGTCCTGTCACGTTCATTTTGATAGGTCTCGCACTGCTGCTCCTTGTTTCCGAACTTGTCGTGAGACACACAGTTTTAAGAACAATTCCTTAATCATTTTGTAAAGTATGAAATTTGCTTATCCGGCATTATTATATCTCTTGTTTCTGCTCCCGGTGGTGTTCGGGCTCTTCTATCTTGCGCGAATCTCTCGTCGCCATAAGTTGAAAAAATACGGACGCCTGTCGGTTCTGGCTTCTCTTATGCCCGAAGCGTCAAAATATAAACCGGCGATCAAGATTTCACTGGAGCTTATCGCTGTTGCAGCCCTTGTCGTGGCGGTAGCTCGTCCTCGTGCAGGGGAAAAGGAGGCTGTCGAGAATAGTGAGGGTATTGAGGTAATGATAGCGTTTGACGTGTCACGCTCGATGCTCGCCTCGTCCAACGATGATCCTAACGGCATTTCTCGTCTCCAGCGTGCTAAATTTGTGTTGGGAAAACTTGTAGACGGTCTTGACAACGACCGTGTGGGACTTATCGTCTTTGCCGGCGAAGCATATACTCAGCTCCCTATCACGACTGATTTTCTTTCAGCAAAAATGTATCTTAATGACCTCTCGACCGAAATGGTGTCGACTCAGGGCACGGCGATCGGCAGTGCTATAAACATGGCTCTTAATTCGTTCTCCCCTGACGAGGACATCAATAAGGCGGTCATCGTCATTACCGATGGCGAGAATCATGAAGGTGATGCTGTTGAAATGGCTCGTAAGGCTAAGGAGATGGGCGTGCAGGTCGATGTTATCGGCGTCGGGTCGATTAAAGGGTCGCCTATTCCCGTAAATGCGTCTCGCGGTGAATATCTCAAGGATAGTAACGGACAGCCTGTAACCACAGCCCTTAACGAGCAGATGGCTAAAGAGATAGCTGAAGCCGGCGGCGGTATATACATAAACGGCAGCAGTTCGTCGGCTGTGAAGGATGTGGTCTCTCAGCTCGACCAGTTGCAGAAGAGTGAAATCAAGAACGTCAAGTATAAGGCAAGTGCCGAACAGTTCCCCATGTTTTTGTGGATTGCCCTGATTTTCCTGATTGTCGATATATTTGTCCTCGACCGGAAAATAGGTTGGCTCAAAAAGTACAATTTCTTCAGTAAATAAAAAGGATTGACTTATAATGAAAAAGATTTTCAACATATTGATTTTAATCTTGGTGACCGCTATTGCTTCACCGTCAGCTGTTGCCGAAGGCACTTCCTTGACATCGACAAAGCGTGAGCGCAATTATATCAAGGAGGGAAATAAACTCTACCATCAGCAGCGATATGCCGAGGCTGAGATTGCCTATAAAAAGGCTCTTCAGGAGAATGCCAACAGTGAGGTCGCTCTTTTTAATCTTGCATCATCATACATCAAGCAAGCAGGTGCCGACGACGGAAATGCGTTGCTCGCGTCAGCCGACTCGATTATGAAAACTCTTGCATCCCAGGCAACTGATATTTCCATTGCCGAAAAATCATTTTATAACCTTGGTAACATGGCTTATAACAAACAGGATTATCAGGGAAGCATAGACATGTATAAAAATGCCTTACGGCGTAATCCCGAGAATGATCAGGCTCGAGAAAACTTGCGCATGGCTCAGTTGAAACTGCAACAACAGCAGGATGATAAAAACCAGGATAAGAATCAGGATAAGGATCAGAATCAGCAAGACCAGCAGGATCAGCAGCAAGATCAGAACAAAGATCAGAATCAGGATCAACAGGACCAGAATAAAGACCAGAATCAGGACGAGAAAGATCAGAATCAGGATCAATCGCCAAGCGGAAACAAAGATCAGCAGGATCAACAGAATCAGCCGCAGCAACAGGGTGGCATGAGCGACGAAAGCGCTCAGAAAATCCTTAAGGCGATGGAGAATGAGGAAAATGCGACACGGCGCCGTGTTGACGCCCAGAAAAAAGAAGATGAACGCCGCAACGCTTCTCGTCGCAATATCGAAAAACCTTGGTAAAAATCAACAATGAAAAGAGTAATAAGTCATCTGTTATTGTTTTGGCTGAGTGCCTTTGCAATTGCCGCGCAGACTTCGTTTACTGTGCAGCCTCCGCGCAATGTTATTGCCGGAAATAAGTTTAACGTAACTTATCGACTGCAGAACGGTCAGGGTAGCAACATCAATGTGTCGCCGATTGACGGTTGCTCTCTTCTTTACGGACCGTCGGTGTCTACATCGCAGTCCTATCAGGTGATTAACGGTCAGGCGACTTCAAGTTCGACCGTAGATTACTCATATATATATCGTGCTGATAAAGAAGGAACATATACTATTCCGGAAGCGTCGATTGTTGTTGATGGTAAGACCCTACGCACACAGCCTGTTTCGTTCAAAGTTCTCCCTCCCGATAAAAATGCGTCACAAGGCGGCGGTAATGGTGTCAGAGTCGATGATGTCTCTACCCAGACCCCCGACCGTGAGATATCAAAGGATGATATATTTGTACGTATCATTCTGTCCAAACAGCATGCCTATGAGCAGGAAGCCATAGAGTGTACTATAAAGCTTTATACCAAGTACCAGAGTATCAGCTCGTTCATGGTTACGACTCCGCCCTCGTTTGACGGATTCCTGATTGACGAGGTTGACCAGCAGGCTTCACTTAACGAGATAGAACACTACAACGGACAGAACTACGTCACTGCGGTGCTCAAAAAGTGTATTATTTTCCCACAAAAATCGGGTAAACTGACTATTAATTCCGGAAAATATGATATCACGGTGCAGCAGTTGGAACGTGTCAGCAACGGATTTTTCATAACTACACGTCCGGTCGACCGAGAAGTAAAACTTCAACCCTACACCGCGACTATAAATATTGAGAATCTCCCCTCACCCAAGCCTGCGGGATTCACCGGTGCAGTCGGACAGTTCAATCTGGAAAGTCGCATAAGTTCATCGTCATTCCGTACCAACGAGGCGGCATCGATAACTTATATTATCACCGGTACCGGTAACATCAAATACATAAAGGAACCGTCAGTCCAGCTGCCGGTCGAGTTTGAGCAGTATACCCCCAAAACCGATGTACGCACCCGCGTAGCCGGTTCCAATGTTACCGGGACTGTAACAGTCGAGTACACATTTGTCCCCCAGAGTGTTGGCAATTTTGTGATTCCCGCAGAAGAATTTGTGTACTTCAACCCGTCAAAGAAGGAATATGTGACACTTAACACCGATCCCTACAACATTACGGTTGATAAGGGCGTTTCGGCATCTTCAACGGGAGTCGTACAGCAGGATATAACGGCAAAGGTTACCGACATCCTGCACATCAAGCTCGGCGATAAGAAACAGAGTATTGACACTACCCCGTTATTCTTTAAGGGATGGTATTGGATTCTTTGGATTGTCATCCTTGCCGTTGCGTTTACCGCGGTAGCAGTTTACCGCAAGCGCCTCCGTCTCAATGCCGATGTCGTGGGACGCAAGGTGGCAAAGGCTAACAAGGTGGCGCGTAAGCGACTCAAAATAGCCGCCGACTATATGAATTCCGGCAAAAACGATAGTTTCTATGAAGAGATTCTTCGCGCACTTTGGGGATATATCAGCGACAAGCTTAATATCCCTGTCGCCCAGCTCTCAAGAGATAACGTTTCGGAGAAATTACGCGTTTATGGTGTGTCCGACGAGACTATTGACAAGACGATACATATTCTTAATGAATGTGAGATGGCTCGATACACACCCGAGGATTCCCGACAGTCTCCTCGTGAGATTTATGACGCTACGTCAGAGGTAATGAACTCGATGGAGAGTATCCGCTGATATCAAAACACATGTGATTCAGACTATTCATAAACAATAACGAACGATGAAAAAAATTCTGAGCTTAATTCTTGTAATCATGACATGGGGTCAGATTGCGGCTTCAAATCTTGCGGTTCAGGCTGATTCGGCTTACACTGCTGACAATTTCTCGCTTGCCGCTGATTTATACCGACAGTCGATCGAGACCGACGGCGCCTCATCTATTATATATTACAATCTCGGTAACGCCTATTACCGCATGAACGATCTCGGTCGTGCAATAGTCAATTACGAACGCGCCTTGCAGCTTGATCCGACAAACAGCGACGCACGCACCAATCTTGACTTCGTAAATTCTCAGATCACCGATAAGCCTCTTGACTCAGGCTCGTTTGTCTATGATACTATTGACTCCGTCATATCCTCGGCTCATCCCGACACCTGGGCGTGGATCACATTCATTCTGTTTGTCATTATCATAGGATGTGTCCTTGGTTACATTTTTTCATCAGGCGTTAAAATCCGGAAAATATGTTTCTTCGGGGGTATAGTACTGATGTTTGTGACAATCGGTACGGCATGGATGGCATGGATGAGTGCATCACGCGTCAATGACCATAGTTATGCCATTATTGTCGTTCCGGCTTCACAGTTGTCGACCACTCCACGTGAAGCGGTTGATCCTTCAGAACAGGCATTCTTGCTTCACGAAGGCACTAAACTTGAAATAGTTGACTCCGTACTGACTCCGGGCTCCGACTCAAAAAGATGGTATGAGGTAAAGGTTGATAATACACATCGTGCCTGGATTAATTCGTTGGATATTGAAAAGATTTAAAAGCAAAATGAAAATATGTTTTAAAACATTTATAAATTTTTGCTATAAAATTTGTGTAATTAAAAATATTGCCCTAAATTTATCCAATAAATTAATTAACGATATTTGTTAACACAAAAAAATATTAACTACCATGACTAAGACAATCAGCTTCAATGACCTTCGTCGCTTAAAAGACAGTCTGCCCGATGGCGCAACTCATCGTATCGCCGATAAACTGAATATCACAACTCAGACAGTTCGCAACTATTTTGGCGGAAGCAATTATGAATTTGGTAAAAATTGCGGCGTTCATATTGAACCGGGTCCCGATGGCGGTATCGTAGTCCTTGATGATACTACAATCTACGATATGGCTGTAGAAATATTACAAGAACAGGAAAAGGCTAAGGAGAACTAATTGCAGTTCATTTCTGTAGTCACCCTACCCTGTCTGTTATACCACCGTAATTCCTTATTAAAGTTATGACCGAAGAGAGACTTATTACCGTAGCAATCCATACCTATGAGAATGCCGTTAAACTTAAGAATCTCCTCGAGAACGAAGGAATTACGGTGGTATTGCATAATGTCAATCTCTCGCAGCCGGTGGTGTCGTCGGGAGTTCGCGTACGCATCAATGAGTCAGATCTGCCGCTCGCGTTACGCATCATTGAGAACTCGGAAATATTCTGTCATTCCAAGGATAAGAAAGACAACGAGTCTCCGATAATCCTTGTTCCGGTCGATTTCTCGAATTATTCGCTTCGGGCAGCTCAACTCGCATTTGACATAGCTCACCGCCACAAGGCTCGTATCACGTTTCTGCATGCTTTCATTGCGCCCTATCAGTTGAATTTGCAGTTGAGCAGCACCTATTCTTACGATCCCGAAGCCGCTCGCGTTGACAATACTGTCGCTAAAGAAGCTAAAGCGCAACTTGACCGTTTCGCGTCGGAACTGAAAGAAAAAATTAAACATGGCATCCTGCCGCCGGTTGTTTTTAAGACCGAGCTGATGGAGGGTATCCCTGAGGACGTGATTCTGGAATACTCCAAGAACAACCCGGCACTCCTTGTCGTTATGGGGACCCGTGGTGCCGACAAGAAAGAACGTGATCTCGTCGGTAGCGTGACAGCCGAGGTGCTCGATTCGTGCCGTTTCCCTGCTTTCACCGTTCCCGATTCGTCTGACGTCATCTCGCTTGACGACATTCACAATATCGTATTTTTCAGTAACCTTGATCAGGAAGATATTATTGCAATCGACACGTTATATCGCCTTCTACCCCATCTTAGCGTTAAGGTGACTATCGTTCATATTCCCGGTCGCAAAGATCGTTCAGGTGATAATGTCAAGTCCTATGAATCGTTACTCCAGTATTGTAACACCCACTATAAAGACACCGGTTATACGTTTGAAATTAAACGTCTCAATCTGAAATCGGCTCTCGATGATTTCAAACTTCTGGAAGCTTCGCAGCCGATCAATCTAATTGCCGTACCCAATAAAAAGAAAAACGTTTTTGCCCGACTGTTTAATCCCAGTCTTGCCCATAAACTGCTTTTCCACGCCGACATACCGATGATGGTAATTCCCGTGTAATTGCCTGCATCCGTGACTGTCAGTTAGTTCCCCACTACATCGTCCCTAGTTTTACTGATAAGTCACAATTTTATTAAACGATTTTACCCGTATAGGCAAAAAAAGTGCAGAAAAATTTTGTCAGTCTGAAAATAATTCCTACCTTTGCACACGTCAAACGAACGATTAAGCAACAAGCGAGTTGCTCCCGGTAGTTCAATATTGACATGGAGAGATGGCAGAGTGGTCGATTGCGGCGGTCTTGAAAACCGTTGAGGGTCACACCTCCGGGGGTTCGAATCCCTCTCTCTCCGCTCCAAAGCCTGTTTATCAGGCTTTTGTTGTTTTAACGCCCAATTTCACACTCGATTCCAGGTGTAAATTGGGCGTTTTCATTTGTGATATTACCTTACCAATTAGTAGGTGATAGTTGACCAATAATTTTGTATGAGGGTTTAGTTTGTATCAAATTCCGCTCTTGAATATTGAACTTATATTCAACATTGTCCCCTGTGAGTTTCAAATTATATTCATCTTCCTTTGAAATTCTCAAATGATATTCTTTTATTGAAGCTGGCAGTTCAACCCATTGTGTACGCTTTGGACCATATTCAGTATATGTAAACGGACCATATCTTACAAAGGCAATTTCATCCGTATCTCCTACTTTCCGCATAAATGCTATTTTCGTCGTAAACTTTATATTGTCTTTAACAACAATAGCTTTATAAACATCCGACAATTTCAGATATTCTTCATAACCTGTTTTATTGAGGTTGTATTCTCCGGGATAATAGTTCCATTCACGCATAGTTTTGTCTGCAAAATAGTCAAACTTTTGCGCTCCAGTACCAATAGTTAGCACCGCTGTTTTATCAGAAATAGTTAGGATATAGGTATTACGTAGGTATATTGGAGTATCACCACATGGCACTTCTTCAGTCGTCTCGGTGTATTCACAAGGTATATTTGAAGCATTTAAGACTAATATAACAGTATCCGGTTCCTGATAGAAATCATATATTAGACCACCTTCAGAATCGACAAAAAATCCCTTATATGTTTCAGAAGGAGTAATGTCGTCAGAACAAGACACTGTCATAAGTGTCATCAATAGAAAAAGAACATATATTTTTTTCATATACTTTTTGTTCTCCATTGGCTCAATGGAGAGTACTTAAGGTTTATATGCAGAAACGTGAGCCAACTATGCCACGTCTTAACTTGAAGGTCGTAGGAAAACCATTTGCACAGATGTAACAATAGTAGCCCACGCTATACGCGTGAGAACCCCTATGCTATCTTTGTGCAATTTGAAAATTTCCTACGTTTTCAAGTTCAAGATATGCATAACGCTTCTTATTTTTCCAAAATGTCTTGGACTGAACCATGTCAATCCTAATACAAAACTACTAAAAAGACTTTGATTATAAAAATTTTGCCCCTAAAATTTGTAAGTTACAGAGAAAAAGTACAGATCAGGTGTAAAAATATCATATTCCAATCAACAATGTCAAATAAATATCCTTCAATCAAAACCCCACGTCCGAAATGTCGTGACGTGGGGTTAATTAATTAGATATTAAGATAAATTTTCAGTGTATCAACATATTCCTCAAAAGCTTTTTGACCTTCCTTGGTAATGGAACATAAAGTTCTTGGACGTTTTCCAGACATTCCTTTTTCCACGGATATATATCCCGCTGAAGATAATTTATCAATCTGAACACTTAGGTTTCCGGCAGTAGATTCGGTTTTCTCCTTGAGATAAACAAAATCAGCTTCTTCCACATTCATAAGAATGGACATTATAGCAAGCCGGAGTTGCGAATGTAGCAGCGGATTCAGTTCTCTCATTTGTCTTTTGCCTTACGATTAAGTATATGACCCGGCACGATCATCATTGCTACCCACGCTAAAATGAACAGAGGCATAAACCAATCAGCCGTAAGTGGTATCCTTCCGACTGTACAGCATAATGCAATAACTCCAATAGCTATCCCAATCAAGCCTCCAATTACAAGACTCTTCTCTTTTACAATGAGACCTTGAGCGATTACAGCACCGGGAGCAAGAAGAAGAGAATACAATAACATTGCACTCCAGCAGTTTATCCTACCTATATAAGAAAAACCGAGGCATATTAAAGTCAGCACGATCTCAGATATACCAAATATTGTCCATAGGCGAGAGGTAACTTTATCCGAGTATGTTACTGCTCCGTAGGCACGTTCATCCCGGCGAGCCATTATTTTTGTAGTGGGAAATCCGATGATGGGAATAGCAAACCATATCCAATTCCAACTACCTTGTCTTGTTGCGGCGAGAAGTACCCAAACAATGACAGATATTGCTACCACGAGGTAACCCCACATTAAGAGTATATTTCCGCTTCCAAGGTAACGTTGTTTCGTTCGAGCAATCATTGAAGTTATAATTTCAAGACTCTCTTTCTCAGTAAGTTTTTTATCTTCCATATTAAAAAAGTTTTTAAGTTGGACACTTGGTTTATTTTATAAACCATTATTCTCTTAAAAAAGGACGGTCGCGCGATTCCGCCCTGTTTTTCAGTTGCAAAGATAATTTGGTTTATGTTATAAACCAAATTTTACCATAAAAAATTTATTGAGTTTATACGAAATTACCCTAATAAGAGTGGCTTATCATAAAACGATAAGCCACTTCTTATTTTATTTACCCCGATTTGCTTCAATTTCATCTTTTTCAGCCTTCGTAAAGACTTCTCCGCACTGAGTGCATATATAATCTCCAGTCTTAACTTCAACATAACCCAATCCTGAAATCGGAGCGCCTTGAGTTTCTTTTGAGAAAGAGGGATGGTCGCAAGGTGCGTTGCCCCATTCTTTTCTTAGTTGTTCACCTTTTTTGATATCCATATGAATAATATTTATTTTGCAAAAGTAGCGATTTTTTTGATTTAGATGATAGTATAAGTAATTTTTAAAAGGTTATAGAATATAAGTTATAAAATAAGATATATGAGCAGGCAATCTATTTTTTCAATAGTGTCTAATTGCAGGTAGAATCGGCACAGCCTCCTGAAGCTTCTAATGGAGCATATTGAGGAGTCCGTTGTGATTCTTAATTTTTAGTTTGGCAGGCGGCAGAACCGGAGCAAGCCACAGGATATTCAGGATGACGCTGAAACCAGGCAACTGCGTAGGAGCATGTCGCACCAATTTTATTACCGTCGGCAAGGATTCTGTCGGCAGCGAGTTTCACCAGTTCTCCGGCGATACCTTGACCGCTCAAAGAGTTGTCAACGAACGTATGGTTGATTGTCGATACTCCATCAGTGGTAGGAAATGTCACTTCAGCTATTGTTTTTCCAGAAGGGTCAGTAGCGTAAATGCGGTCGGTTTCTGTTATAAAATTCATATCGGTTGGTTTAGGGGGTTATAACATAATAACGTTTTCCTCCCGCTGATAGTTGCTCCTTGATTCACAAAATATGGACAAACGAAAGTTCTGTTTTTGATATCAAAACTTGCATAGCTTAAATATTATTTGTAATTTTGCGAACAACAAACGATAAGAATATGGCAAAAATTGAAATAACTCCTGAACAAGAGCGACTTGCGCGATTTGCTA
>CAYTWG010000043.1:0-21490 GCA_964442005.1 uncultured Bacteroides sp.
CTCGCATAATCCCGATGATCTGATGGCGCTCTACCGGGCGTGTGCCGAGGGGGGTGCCGATGTCGCCATCGGGTCGCGTTACATCACGGGTGTCAATGTGGTCAACTGGCCTATGGGACGAGTGCTGATGTCGTACTATGCGTCGAAGTATGTGCGCATGGTGACCGGTCTGAAAATCAAGGATACGACAGCGGGCTTTGTGTGCTATCGCCGTCGTGTGCTCGAGACTATCGAGCTTGACAAGATACGTTTCAAGGGCTATGCATTCCAGATAGAGATGAAGTTTACCGCCTTCAAGTGCGGGTTCAAGATAGTCGAGGTACCGATAATTTTTGTCAACCGGGTTCTCGGCGAGAGCAAGATGAGCAGCGGGATATTCGGCGAAGCGGTCTTTGGCGTGATAAAGCTTAAGACCGGGAGTCTGTTCCGTAAATATCCCCGATATTCAGAAAAGTAAATCGTAGATTCCTGATGCAAAAACTGTTATATAACGCACTGATCGTTAATGAGGGTCAGGCGTCAGACGGATATATCGTCATTGACGGTGACACGATAACGGAGGTGGGTCATGGCGTTGTGCCGCAACGTCTCATCGATGATCCATCCGTGGATAAGACCGATTGCGGCGGCGACATGCTGCTGCCGGGAGTTATTGACACGCACGTGCATTTCCGTGACCCCGGACTGACGGCAAAAGGTGACATGGAGACCGAGAGCCGAGCCGCCGTAGCCGGTGGCGTGACGAGCTTTCTCGACATGCCCAACACGCGTCCGGCGACCATATCGCTGAAAGACTGGGAAGATAAGATGAATCGTGCCGCCGAGGTGTCATCGGCAAATTACGGATTTTTTATCGGCGCCACCAACGACAATCTCGACAGCCTGCTTGCAGCCGATTATACCCGTGTGCCGGGTATCAAGTTGTTCATGGGCTCGTCGACGGGTAATATGCTCGTCGACGATGATGACTCGCTGCATCAGCTCTTTGCCAAGGCGCCGGCGGTCATCGCCGTTCACGCCGAGGATGAATCGACGATACGTGACAACACCGCGCGACTGAGGCGGGAGCTTGACGGAGTGCCGGTGCCGGTGGAGCTTCATTCGCTCGTGCGCAGCCGTGAGGCGTGTCTGCTGACGTCGCGTCGAGCCGTCGAGCTTGCCCGTCAGCACGGCGCGAGGTTGCACCTGTTGCACGTGTCAACCGCTGAGGAGCTCGACCTGCTTGACAGCGGCGCCATTGACAGCAAGAACATAACGGCTGAGACATGCCCTCATTATCTGACGCTCACTGTTGCCGACTATCCATCACGCGGGGCGCGTATCAAATGCAATCCCGCCATCAAGACGGCGGCTGACCGCGACGCGCTTCAGGCGGCGCTCTCGTCCGGGAAAATCGATGTCATAGCCACGGACCACGCTCCGCATCTGATGACCGACAAGTCGGGCGACCTGTTTCATGCCGCATCGGGGATGCCGGGTGTGCAGTTCTCGCTTGTCAGGATGCTTGATCTTGCTGCGGAGGGAGTTGTCGCCGTTACCCGCGTTGTGGAACTGATGAGCCATAATCCCGCACGTCTCTACGGAATCGAGCGCCGCGGATTTCTCCGTCCCGGTTTTTATGCCGACATTGTCAGGGTGAGACCGACGACAGCCCCGACGACAATAACCGACGCTGACGTTGTCAGCCGCTGCGGGTGGACGCCTTATGCCGGTGACAAGTCAGGTCACGAGGTCGTGACGACATGGGTCAACGGGGAGGCTGCCTATCCTGCGTCAGAAGGGATGAAACGTTGTGCCGCAGCGTTGCGGTTCAATAATCAGCGCGACTGACCGGGGAGCCGTCTGTGTTTTCTCGTAATAAATTACTAAATTTGCAAACGGTTTTTTGACGACACCGTGCTATCGCAATACAGGAATACGGGCGTCATCGGAAAAGTAATTACACATTATATATAATATAGACACTAAAAATGGAATTGACATCACTGACCGCAATCTCCCCGGTAGACGGACGCTACCGCTCGAAGTGTGAACCCCTCGACCGCTACTTTTCGGAGTATGCCCTGATACGTTATCGCGTCAAGGTGGAAGTGGAATATTTTATAGCTCTCTGCGAGCTGCCCCTTCCTCAACTTGCATCGGTTGACCACAATGTTTTTGCCGAGTTACGCAAGATCTATGAAACATTCTCAGTCGCCGACGCAATGCGCATCAAGGAGATCGAGTCGGTCACCAATCATGATGTCAAGGCGGTGGAATATTTCCTCAAGGAACGTTTTGACACCCTCGGACTCGAGCCTTACAAAGAATTTATCCATTTCGGACTCACGTCGCAGGACATCAACAACACATCGGTGCCCATGTCGGTCAAGGACGCGGTCAACGAGGTGTATCGTCCGTTGCTCGTAGAGCTTATCGAGCATATCGAGGCACGCGCCGACGAGTGGCAGGATATCCCCATGCTTGCCAAGACTCACGGTCAGCCTGCATCGCCCACTCGCCTGGGCAAGGAGCTGAGAGTGTTCAGCTACCGTCTGCGTGTTCAGCTTGACGCTCTCGACAAAGTGACGATCAGCGGCAAGTTTGGCGGTGCGACCGGTAACTTCAACGCCCATCTGACGGCTTATCCCGGCATTGACTGGCAGGCGTTTGCCGCAGGTTTTCTCCACGACCGTCTCGGCATCGAACGCGAGCAGTACACTACCCAGATATCCAATTATGACAATCTCGCCGCCCTGTTTGACGCCCTGCGCCGTGTCAACACCATCATGCTCGACCTCGACCGTGACATGTGGATGTATATCTCGATGGAATATTTCAAGCAGAAGATCAAAGCCGGAGAGGTCGGCTCGTCGGCGATGCCTCACAAAGTCAATCCTATCGACTTTGAAAATTCAGAAGGTAATCTCGGTATAGCCAACGCTCTTCTCTCGCATCTCGCCTCGAAGCTGCCGGTTTCGCGACTACAGCGCGACCTGACTGACTCGACTGTGCTCCGCAACATCGGTGTGCCTCTCGCCCACATGCTCATAGCGCTCCACAGCACCCTGAAAGGGTTCGGCAAACTGCTGCTCAACCGTGGCGCCATCGATGCCGATCTTAACTCGATGTGGAATGTCGTCGCCGAGGGTATCCAGACTATCCTGCGCCGCGAGGGTTACCCCAAACCTTACGAAACGCTTAAGGAGCTGACCCGTGTCAACTCTACCGTGACCCCCGAGAGCATAGCCCTGTTTATTGACTCGCTTAATGTCTCCGACGCCGTGAAGAGCGAGTTGCACCGTCTGTCGCCCGCCACTTATACCGGATATTGATTCCCGCGGGGAGGAGCCTCGCTCCATCTCCCTGACATGTAAAATATATGCAATCACGCCCTGAGACCACGATGTCCCGGGGCGTGATTTTTTATTTTTCGGATAACCGGATTTAAAAAAGTGTTAAAATTAACAATGCAAGCAGTATTTTTTAAATATATAAATATTTAGTGACGAAATGAGAAATTTTTTTGATTTTAGTTGTGTGTATAAATAATTATTATCATCTTTGCCTTACTGAAAAATAGTAAAGCTAAAATATTGTTCGGAAAATTTAACTTAGAAGTCTTTAAATTTGAACTATAAGTAGGGGATTTTCCGAGATAATTTTGGCTGTTTTACTTATTTTAACGTAATAAAAACAGTTGTAGCATTAAAGATCTATCTTTGCCTTAAAACGCTAATTATTAGTATACTATAATGAAACTTAACCTTAAAACTATTACCGGTAGTTGTCTTATTTTCGCATCATCCGCCGTAATCATGTCATCGTGCGGAAATACAAAGCCGATGGTGGAGGAGAAGCCCAAATATCTGTGGTTTTGTGCTGAAGCAAACTTTGATAGGTTTGCTACACAGGATTCCATAACCTATTATCTTGAAAAAGCCCGTGAGACAGGTTTCAATCATGTCGTTGTCGATGTCAAGCCTATCTACGGCAAGGTACTGTATAAAAGCGATATCATTCCCGAACTCACAATGGTTGACACCCTTGAGGTAAACCGTGACTGGGACTATCTGCAATATTTCATTGACGAGGCACATCGCCTGGGGATGGACGTCACCGCCTCTACATGTGTTTTCCCCGCCGGTTCACCCTGGTGGCATCGCGGACTTGTCTATCAGGACTCCACGTTTGACGGAAAGACATGTGTCGAGTATCATCCTGACGGCACGATGAGCGACATCCGCGACAACTCCAAGAAGGTTGCGGCGTTTCTCAATCCTGTCCGCGAGGATTCCCGCGAGCTTGCCCTCTCGGTCATCAAAGAGATCGTAGGTAAGTATGACATCCAGGGATTTGCGCTCGACTATTGCCGTTATCCCGACGCCGAGAGCGATTTCTCCCCCGAGACACGCCAGGCGTTTGAAAACTATCTCGGCGAGACAATCGAGAATTTCCCTGCCGACATCTTTACCTATGCCGAGGACGGCACCCATATTCCCGGAAAATACTACAAACAGTGGTGGGCATTCCGTGCCGGTGTCATCTCCGACTTTATCCGCAGCGCCCATGACTCCATCAAGGCGATCAACCCCGATGTCGATCTCGAATACTGGGCTGCATCATGGATTCACGCCCTCCAGGGGAGCGGACAGAACTGGGGCAGCCCCAAGAGCGATTTCTGTCTGAAACAGCCGTGGGGCTCGGAAGAGTATCAGGCAACAGGTTTCGCGCCCTATCTCGACAATTTCATCGTAGGCACCTATCTCGAGCGCGTCTATGGTCCCGAGGACAACGAGTCAGTGGAATACGGTATAGCCCGCGCCGATTCAATCCTTGCCGGCGACTGCCACCTTATCGGTTCGATCTATGCGCTCAACCACGATGCCAACCCCGATAACCCCAATAATATCGATGCCGCCGTCACCTGCTGTCTTGAAAACTCGGAGGGTGTGATGGTGTTTGATATCATCCAGGTCATCAACATGGATCTCTGGGATTCGATCAAGGGCGCCTTCGACCGTTATGAAGGACGATGAGCCGAATTACCTATAATACCAGTCATATTTTTCAGAAACAAACACAATTAAATAATAGTAACTAACCTCTTTTAAACATGAAAAAACAAATCAGGAAAAGCTTGAGGTTTATTGCCCTCTTGATCTGTTCTTTCTCGATGCTTGCCGCACAGGCACAGACATTCGATGTCAAGGGAACAGTCTATGACGAGAACGATGAACCTCTGACCGGCGCCACGGTTGGCGTTAAAGGCAGTCCGACTATCGTGACAGCTACAGACCTCGACGGTAACTTCGCGTTGAAGGTACCCGGAGCCAATTCAGTTCTTACCGTTTCTTTTATCGGCTACAAGGCGATGGAAGTGCCCGTTAACGGAAAGAATAATCTTACGATAAAAATGACCGCCGATTCAGAGCTGCTCGACGAAGTCGTTGTAGTAGGTTACGGCGTTCAGAAAAAAATCACACTCACCGGTTCGGTGTCGTCGGTAGGATCCAAGGACCTTATGAGAGCGCCGATGCAGAACGTGTCAAACATGTTGACCGGTAAAGTTCCCGGTATGACATCTATCCAGTCAACCGGACAGCCCGGTGTCGACGGTGCAGCGCTCTACATCCGCGGTGGTATCAGCGGTTTCAGCGCCAAGGGCCCCCTCGTGCTTGTCGACGGTGTTGAACGCGACATGAACCTTGTCAACCCTAACGATATCGAGTCAGTGTCAGTCCTGAAGGACGCCGCCGCTGCAATCTACGGTATCAAGGGTGCCAACGGTGTAATCCTCATCACCACCAAGCAGGGTGAAGGCGCTCCTAAGGTAAGCTACTCAGGCTCGGTTTCGGCAATCCGTAACACCGCGTTCCCCGAGTTCCTTAACGCGTCGGAATTTATGTATTATAAGAATAAGGCTCTTCAGATGGACGGTCTCGCACCTCTTTTCACCGCTGACATCCAGCAGAAGGTGCTTTCCAACGATCCCGACAGCCCCTGGGGTGAAACCGACTGGTTTGACGAAATTTTCCGCACCGGTTTCATGCAGCAGCACAACGTATCGGCAGCCGGTTCTACCGAACGTGTCAAGTACTACACCTCAATCGGTTATATGAGCCAGGACGGTACCATCAAGAAAACCGACTATGAGCGTATCAACGCCCGTGCCAACCTTGACATCAAGGTATCAAAGAATCTTACTTTTGCCACCACCATGGGCGGAACGAAGACTCACCGCGAGGCTCCGAGTTCGGCAGCATTCGGCAAGCAGTTTGAAATCAACCCCGTGCGTCAGGCAGCCAACACCGCTCCTGTCATCAAGAAAGAATGGAACGGTTACACTCTCGCATGGAAAGAAGGTGATGCTATCAACGTCAACCCTCTCGCCGCTCTCGAGCAGCCCGGATGGTACAAGCAGGACCGCTGGATTTTCAACTCTACCTATAAACTTGAATATGACTTCTCTGACCTCTGGGCACCCCTAAAGGGCTTGAAGGTTTCAGGATTCTTCGCTTACGACTATACTCACAACGAGACCCGCGAGTACACAAAGGGTTACGAGCTCCTTGCTTTCAATAACAATACGCTCGAGTCTAAGGTCGAGACATCTTACGGTATCGGTATGGAACGTGCATTCTCACGTATCGCCGAGAATAACTGGTACTGGCAGTTCCGTCCGATGGTCACTTACAACCGTGACTTCGGCAAGCACTCTATCGGTTTTATCTTCCTCTATGAGAAGAGCAAGGGTTACCACGACATGCTCGCTGCATGGGGTAAGGGCTACATCAGCGATGATCCCATCGATATCACCCTCGCTCCCAACCGTTCTGAAAACGTTGAGCTGCCTCAGGGTAACTATCAGCACACCGGTATGCAGTCATACGCATTCCGTCTCAACTATGCTTACGATGACAAGTATCTTCTTGAAGTGGCACTCCGCCGCGACGGTTCTTACGTGTTCGCACCCGAAAATCGCTGGGGCTCTTTCCCCTCTGTATCGGTAGGTTGGGTGATGTCACGTGAAAACTTCCTCAAGGATGTCGCATGGATGGATCTCTTGAAAGTACGTGCCAGCTACGGTGAAAGCGGTGATGACGGTGTAACGGCGTTCCTTTACAACAACACCTTCTCCAAGGCTACTGACAGCTATGTACTCGGTGGACAGGCACTTGCTCAGTATTACACCAATCCCATCTATACATTCCGTGCTCTTACATGGGCTCACAACAAGACCTACAACTTCGGTGTTGACTTCAGCTTCTTCAACAGCCGCCTGACCGGTAGCGTCGATGCGTTCTACAAAAAGACCACCGACCTTCTCGAGTCAGCTTCAGGTTCTTATCCTCTCTCGCTCGGCGGTTACTATCCCAGTTCTTCAAATACCGGAGCTGTTGACAACCGAGGTGTAGAAATCTCCCTCAGCCACCGTAACGCCGTTACACGCGACTTCAGCTACCATGTAGGCGGTTCGTTTGCGTTTGCCCGCAACAAGGTCCTCAGCCAGCGTCTGACTGACGCACGTCCCGGTTACCGCGCGATTCTCGGTCAACCCATTGGCGCCCGCTACGGTTTCAAGACTCTCGGTCTCTTCCAGAGTCAGGAGGAAATCGACAACTATCCTATCGCTCCCTCGGGTGAAACTCTTCTCGGTGACATCAAGTATCTCGACGTCAACGGTGACGGTATCATCTCACGCGACTTTGACTACGTGAAGATCGGTTACGGTCAGATTCCCGAAATCAACTTCTCGTTCAACATCGACCTTAACTACAAGGACTTCTACCTGACAACTCTCTGGCAGGGCGTTACCCACTGCGACTATCAGCTCCAGGGTGTATATGATACAGGAACAACAGCTTCGACCGTATATACCAGCTCGTTCGGTACAGGTAACTCACCCAAGTACCTCATCGAAGGTGCATGGACTCCCGAGAACACCGACGCCAAGTATCCCCGTCTCTCAACCGTGCCCCGTTTCAACAACGCATGGGTTTCAGACTGGTGGGTTGTCAACGGCGAGTATCTCCGTCTGAAGAACATCCAGCTCGGTTACAACGTTCCCTCTCACGTGCTTAAACACACACCGTTCTCTCAGGTGAATGTTTATGTTGCCGGTTCTAACATCTGGACAATCAGCCACTTCAAATATGTTGACCCCGAAAGCCCCTCGGTTTCCAACGGTTTCTATCCGCAGCAGGCAACTTACACTTTCGGTCTTAATGTTGCATTCTAATTTATCGAAATCATGACAAAGAAAAATATATTCAACCTTTTTGCCGCTGTCGCCGTCAGCATGTCGTTTGCATCGTGCGAGGATACTCTCGATGTAAACAAGACCGACGTCGTTTCTGACGCCGCTATCTGGGGCTCCCTCGACGCTGCCGACGCCTACATTACGGCTTCATATAAGATTTTTACCGATGACACTCAGCTTAAAAACTGTCGTAACCGTTTCTGGGACAGCTATTCTGACCTGAGCAAGTCATCATCATGGTCACAGTATGGTCACCCCTATAACACATTCCTTCTCCAGGGTATCACCAGCGGTGAAAGCGGTGCAGGAGCACTGGAATGTTGGTCACAGGAGTATAATCGTATCCGTACAGCCAATGTGTGTCTCCGCAGTCTCCGCGAGTTCGGCGGTAAGTTTGGCGAAGAGGCATGCCAGTATCGTGAAGCCGAGATACGTCTCTGCCGCGCATACTCTTATTTTCGTCTGGCACGCGTTTATGGCGGAGTGCCTCTCCGTACCGAGACTTCAGGTTCGAACGGCGGTCTGAGCGACGGCGCTTATGACGCTGATATACCCATGGCACGCGCTTCTGAAGCCGATACCTACAAGTATATTCTCAGCGAGCTCCAGTTTGCTGCCGATAATCTTCCCGAGAAACTGTCGACCACCTGGGTGCGCGGTCGTGCAACCAAGGCATTTGCCTACGGTCTGATCTCACGTATCGCTCTCTTCGCCAAGGAATGGGCAATTGCAGCTGAGGCTGCCGAGAAGTGCGGCGCAATCAGCGGCGTGGCTCTCGACCCGAGTTTTGAAAACGTAATCTCAGATAACGCAGCCAACTCTCCCGAGACACTGTTCTGCATCGAGTATCTCAAGGGTAATACATCGCTCTATCACCTCTGGGACAACAGTGTAAGCCCCTTCGGTGACAACGCAATCAATAAGGGCGGTGCCTATGCAGAGCATCAGCCCACTGCCGAGCTCGCTGACCTTTACGAGTGGAACGACGGTAAGCCTTTCAGCTGGAACAATTGGGCAGAAGAACATGCTGATCCCTTCTCTGACCGCGAACCCCGTTTCCAGGCAACAATCCTCTACAACGGTGCTGACTGGCGCGGACGTAAGATTGAAGCATTTGAAGGCGGTACAGACGGTTTTGCAGAATTTGAGAAAACCACTTCTACCGGCGGTAAAACCTGTACAGGTTACTTCTTCCGTAAATTCCTTGTTGAAAGCAACACCAACTTCATCGAGGCAGGAGACCGCAGCTGGACTCCCGATATTATCATGCGATATGCCGAAGTGCTTCTCAACCAGGCAGAAGCATACGCGCAGCTTGACGTTACCGGCAATCAGACCAAGATTCTTGATTGTATCAACAAGATACGTTCACGCGTGGGTCTCCCCGACAAGGGTTATGCTGATATCAACACACTTGAAAACTGTATGAAGATCATCCGCGAGGAGCGTGCCAAAGAGCTCGTATGCGAAGGATTCCGTTTATGGGACCTCCGTCGCTGGGATCTCGCAGAATCAGTTATCGGCGGTCAGATGGCTCATGGCGTGAAGATCACCAAGAGCGGTGCTGCTTACAAGTATGAACTTATCGATTGCGACGCAGGATCTACCCGCGTTTATCCCGCCCGCTACAAATATTTCTCTATCCCCTTGTCAGAGCGTTCCAACAATCCTCTCTGTACTAACAACCCCGGATGGTAATCAACTTAGTTTAACGTTTTTAACTCTTCTGAAAAGATGAAAATAGCAAAATTCAATATAATCGCTTTTGCGCTCTTCCTGGTTACTATCGGATTCTCGGGTTGCGGCAAGGTTGATGAAGATTTCGTACATACCGATAATCTGATTTCGGCAATGGTGTGCATGAACGGTCGTACCAACGATGCCTTGTCGATTGACGGCACTATCTACGAGTATGACAAGGACGGACAGCTTCTTCCGGCTGATTTCACTCCCGAACAGGCTGAAGGCGGTTCAGGAGTCATCGTGTTCATTGTTTCACAGCATGACCGTGAGGATTTTGACCTTACCCGTGTTTATCTCCGTGCCACTCTGACATGGGACGAGTTCATCACTCCCTCTCTCTCGGGTCTCAAGGACATCCTTGTTACAGAGGAAAATCCCGGTGGTCTTGAAATAACCGTAACATCGGGTGTCGGTACCCAGCGTAAGTATCGTATCATGGGTACTTATGAATAATCTAAACCTTAAATGAAATTCATTATGAAACTTAATAAAGTAATTTTCGCAGCATGTGCGTTGGCTCCTCTTGCGGCGGGTCTGACCTCTTGCAATGACGATGACATCTTTGTCAACGCCGGCAAGGAAGCCTTCATCATGGGTACTGACAAGACCAATTGTCTGTATGTTAAAGGTCGTTCAGGTACAACATGGTACTCATCGATGTCCAATGACACTATCTATATCAAGGTCAGCCCTCAGTTTGACGTTGTAGAGGAACTTGACAGCGTTTTCCCCAAATTCTACATTTCCAAGGGTTCGACCGTTACTCCCGACCCGGCTCTTCCCCAGGATTTCTGGGTAGAAGGTGGTGTTAAGTACACCATTACATCGGAGGATGGAAAGACTCAGCGCACTTATGTGGTTACCCACGGTGTGACCGACTTCATGCCTCACGGCGAAGGATTTACTCTCGGCGCAGAGCAGTATGAAGTGAAGTTCCCCGAACTCGGTTATCCCGGAGAACAGGGCAATTACGGTTTCTCCGACTCTCGTCTCTATGGTGACCTCAACGGTTATGTTGCCTTCTGCGGTCATGATCATTTCGTGATCGTGGCACGTCAGTACACCGATCCCTATTTCGATAACCCTGATCTCAAGATTATCAACAATGAGCTCGGTATCAAGGTGTTCAATGTTGCTGACGCTTCACAGTCAGACATCCGTCTCAACACCGGTTCGATCAACGTTCAGATGATACGTGCGATCACCTCTGACTGGAACGGTAACATGGTTGCTATCGTGCCTGTCGGAAACACTACCGACATCTTCGCATGGACCAAGCCTACAGATGCTCCCCGCCTGATTGCCAATGTTGCCTATAACATGGGTATGGCTACCGACGGTTCCAACTATATCCAGGCTTGCGGTGATATCTTCGGAACATGTAACCTCACAGCCGGCGCTCAGCGCGGTGTTGACGGCAACCACTATTACATCCATCTCGAGAACGGTGCCATCGTTGATCAGCAGGTAATCTCTACCGGCTACTCGAGCGGTGACTGCGGCGGATTCCAGATGATATCTATGCTCAGCGACCAGCCCGGTTCAGACTACGTGATCGGTGACTCGGAAGGTGTCGCCGGACAGGGTAACACAATGCGTGTGTATGTTAATACATTTGCAGGCAAGACCAAGACTATCATGCCCAACGTCCTCCAGAGCACAGGTAGCGGCGGTTTCCATGACTGGTGGGTAGGTACCGGTGGTTCGCTCAGCCGTGGCGGCGCACGCCGTCCCTACGTATCGGCTATGCCTATCAATGGCAAGCCCTACGTGATGCTGCTCAGCGGTACTGCATGGTGGTACTGTAACGTTATCCTCGACGCTGCCGACCTTCACTCACGTGTAGCAGGCGCCGAGAAGGACTACTCGACCAACGCCGGCTGGAGCTTCGGTGCATCGGGCGACTGGTACTATGACGCTTCTACTCACGTAGGTTACTGGCTCGGTTATTCCGACCGTTACGGTGTTTACTATTTCAAATTTACTTGCTACGAGTAAAAAAATCCACAAGTAGCTGCTGTAGCCTGTGGCTACGGCAGCTACTTGCTATTTGATAGTAAACCCTTTCTCCTTTCTCCTCCCCAAAAATTCTTCTATCAAAATATTTTAATCTTCAGAACTGTAAAAAACAATGAATCTAAAGAAATATATATGGACACTTGCCGCTGTTGTCGCTCTCGGAGCTGTTTCATGTTCCGATGATAAGACGGATATCGACGACAACGTGACAACTCCCCCCATCCCCGATATCACACCCGGCGAGGTGGTTTTGAAACCCAAATCAATATGGATTGACGCTCACGCCAATTTCCAGCTCCTGTCGACCAAGGCAGGTATCGATGGCGAGCTTGCCAAGATAAAGCGCTATGGCTTGAATATGATATATCTCGACGTCAAGCCCGGTAACGGATATGCCCTCTACAAGAGCGATATCGTGCCTTATTGCAATCAGTTTGCCGATATCAAGGTCAACCGTGACTACGATGACTTCCTCGGTTATTTCTTAGAGAAATGTGAGGAACTTGACATTGATGTTATCGCATCGCTCGGAGCGCTGGGATACGGTTATCATGACAAGAATGTGAAGCAGGGCCTTGTCTATGACGAATGGGATAAATGGAAAGATAAACTCCAGACCCGTAACGACCTTTCCGATGTCAACAAAGTCGTTACCATTGCCGAGGACGATACACAGCCTGCCGTGATGCTCGATCCTATCTTCCCCGAAGTACAGGATCTCCTGGTAAGTCTTTGCGAGGAAATCGTAAGAAAATATCCCAAGATAAAAGGTATCAGTCTCGACTACCTCCGATACAACAACAATGACGGAGGATACTATGGTCTCGGCGACGCTGACCTTTCCGCGTTTGCGTCATACTGGAATGAAGCCACTCCCAAGCGTACGGATATCATCACGCCAACCGGCGGTCAGGGCCCGAAATTCGCTCAGTGGGTTGAGTTCCGTTCAATGATGATCACCAACCTTCTCGAGCGCGTCAACCATGCAGTAAAGGCTATCAGACCTGACTGTGAAATCCATCTCTGGGCATCGTCTCACTGGGAATCACGCTACATGGTAGGTCAGAACTGGGCAAGCAAGAGCTACATACCCACCGGCATGGTTTATACTCCCACATACAACCGCACCGGTTTTGCCGACCTTATCGACGTGTTCGTGACCGGCGCCTATGCTGAGAAAGTGTGGAAGAAAGACAATCCCTCTTCACCCTGGACGGTCGAGAACTTCTGTCTTACCTGGAACAACTACATCAAGGGTGACTGCAAGTGCTATGGTTCTATTGCCGCATACGCACTCAACCAGCAGGCTATCTCCGACGCTACCTATCTGTGTCTGAAACATACCGACGGCTACATGACATTCGAGCTTTCTCATGTCAACAACGGCAGCAAGTGGCTCGCTACTCTCGACGGTATCCAGCGTTACGAAGGAACATCGGAAGAATAAAAAATAAAATTAACTTCATACCCCGAACCCCATGAATAAAAATCTGCTTATTCTCGGGCTCATGTTGTCATCAAGTGTAGCTCTTCATGCGAAGAGCTACACTGTTGTTTCTCCCGACGGAGGTCTGACAGTAACGGTCGACACCGACAGAGAGCTGACATGGAGCGCCGATTTCAACGGTGAGCGTATCATAGACCGCAGTCCTCTCGCAATGGATATTGAGGGCGTAAAAGTACAGCCGGGAATTGCCCCGGTGGTAAAAAAGGCGCGTGTCAAGGCTGTCGATGTGACGTCAGAGGCGCCGGTGTCCTACAAATATTCCACCGTTACCGACCGTTGCAACGAGCTGACACTCGATTGCCGCGGTAACTACTCGGTCGTGTTCCGCGCCTATGACAATGGTGTTGCCTATCGGTTTGTAACCGATATCAATAAGCCTCGGATAACTGTTACCGACGAGACCGCCGACATTAATTTCCCTGCGGGAACCGTCGCTTACTGGCCTAATCTCTATCGCCGCGGTTACATCAGTTCCTATGAGGCGACTTTTGATAACCGGAAGATTACCGACCTCAACGAGGAGTTGCTTGGATGTCTGCCCATCTACTTCACCACGCCCGGCGGAAACAGGGTGGTAGTGACCGATACCGATGTCGCCGATTATCCCAACATGTTCCTGACCGGCAACGGTTCCGACACGCTGCATGCATCGTTCCCCCCGGTGATCCTCAAGAGTGAGATACGGGAAGGAACCGACCGCACGGAGGAAATACTGGAGAATGCGCCCTATATAGCCATTACGTCGGGCAAGCGCGCTTTTCCGTGGCGACTCTTCATGGTGAGCGCCGACGACAAGGGGCTGCTTGAAAACAATCTTGCCTACGTCTTGGCATCGCCGTCGGTAATCGGCGACACGTCGTGGATCCGTCCGGGAAAGATTTCGTGGGACTGGTGGTCAAAACTCAATGTCTACGGAGTCGATTTTGTCGCCGGTGTCAATACTGAGACGTATAAATATTTCATTGACTTTGCATCGCGGTTTGGCATCGAGTATATCCTGCTCGACGAGGGCTGGTCAAAAGGCACATGGAACATTACCGAATACAAGCCTGAGGTCGATGTCCCGGAACTTGTCAGGTATGGCGCCGAAAAAGGTGTCGGCATAGTGCTGTGGACTCTATGGAATCCGCTTAATGAAGATCTGGAGAATATTTTTGACGTCTATGAACAGTGGGGAGTCAAGGGTGTGAAAATCGATTTCATGGACCGTGCCGACCGGGATATGGTCAACTTCTATGACCGTGTAGGAAAGGCTGCTGCCGACCGGCATCTGCTTGTCGACTTCCACGGAGCTTATAAACCCGCCGGTGTGCAACGCAAGTATCCTAACGTGATGACATTCGAGGGTGTCCTCGGGATGGAACATGACAAGGACTCGCGCGATGTCAATCCGGTACACAATCTGATCCTCCCCTTTACCCGCATGATGGCTGGTCCGATGGACTACACTCCCGGCGCCGTGAACAATGCGACACGCGAGGATTTCATGATTAACTTCGATCATCCGATGAGTCTCGGCACCCGCGGGCAGCAGGTGGCAATCTTCGTTGTCTATGAAAGCCCGTTGCAGATGCTTGCCGACTCCCCCTCTCATTTTTACAATGTGCCCGACTACGCCGCCTTCCTCGCCCGTATTCCAACCGTCTGGGACGAGACACGCGCCATATCGGCTCAGATAGGCGAGCATCTGGTGATGGCACGTCGCAATGGTGACACGTGGTATCTCGCCGGAATGACTGACTGGACTCCGCGCACGATGGACGTGACTCTCGATTTCCTCACTGCACCCGAGTACACCATGGAGGTGTTCCGCGACGGCGTGAACGCCCACATCCAGGCTACCGACTACAAGATCGAGACCTCGACCGTGCGTCCCGGCGATACCGTGTCGTTGTCTATGGCTCCCGGTGGCGGATGGACAGCGATACTCACCCCTGTAAAACATTAATCATCACAAGCGTTTCAACAATGAAAAAAATAATTTCACTGATTATCACCTTGCCCATCGCCGTATCGGCGTTTGGCGCCCATTCCATTGATTTCTCAGGCTCGGTCAAGGCTGACGGTAAAGGTGTTGCGGGTGTCCCCGTGACCGACGGTCGTCAGATAGTGCTGACCGATGCCAAAGGGAATTATCGTATGACAAGTGACGGAGACACAAAATTTGTCTATATCACTCAGCCCGACGGTTATGTCGTCCCGATGGAAAACCGTGTACAGAGTTTCTACCGGGAAGTGCCTGCTGACGCCGGCAATAAGATGAAGATTGATTTTACCCTGATACCCGATACTACCGACAGCAGTAATCATGTCCTCTTTGTGTGGGCTGACCCGCAGGTCTATTTTGAAAAAGAGATGCCCGAGGTCTATAAGGCAAGTGCCGAGATGAAGGATATGATGAACGGTCAGTATGCCGGACAGTCGGCTGTCGGTATCCTTGTCGGGGATATAGTGGGTCACTACAACAGCAAGGTTGATTTTTACGACCTCGTCATAGATGCCGCCAACGCCTCGGAAGTGCCGTTTTACTACGTGTGCGGAAATCATGATATAGAGCTTGATGTCCGTTCCAACGAATTGAGCCGAAAGAAGTTCAATCAGTACTACGGACCCGCTTACTATTCATTCAACAAGGGTGGAGTGCACTACGTGGTGCTTGACAATGTGTTCTGGATGGGACGCTACTATGCAGGTTACTATCCCGAGGAGCAGCTGCAGTGGCTGGAGCAGGATCTGAAAAATGTTCCCGAAGGCTCAACGGTCGTCGTAAGCCAGCACATCCCCTGTTATTCACGTGAGGCACGTGTAAAGCAATGGAACAAGGAGGATCCGAAAAAGATTGTCTCCAACCGCCAGACTCTCTTCAATATGCTGAAACCCTACGATGCACATATCATGAGCGGACACGAGCATTACAGTGAGAATTACGTGCTCGGTGACAAGCTTTTCGAGCATGTCCATGCACCGCTGTCGACCCTCTTCTGGCTCACTCCGTGGGCATGGGACGGCACCCCCGGCGGCTACATGGTCTATGAGATCAAGGACGGAAAGATTGACAACTGGTACTATAAGAGCGTTGGTGATCCCGCCGACTATCAGTTCCAGCTTTACGGTCCCGGGGAGAGCCGCGAGCATCCCGAGGCTGTAGTTGCCAACGTGTGGAACTATGATTCGACATGGAAAGTAAAATGGTTTGAAAACGGCGAGGAAAAGGGGGAGATGACACGTTTCACAGGTTATGATCCGCAGGTATTCAACTATGTAGTTGAATATGGTAACCGATTCCATCACCCCGGACAGGGAGCCGGTCACACCGAGCATCTGTTCTATGCCGTGCCATCCGATCCATCATCTGATATACGTGTCGAGGTCACCGACCATAACGGCAACGTGTATGTCCAGGATTTAAAGAATAAGAAAAATCACAATAAATCAACCTATTATGACACATTGTATAAATAAAATGATTGTATCGGCGGGCGTCCTGCTGATGCTTGCGTCATGTTCAGGCGGCGATGTCGCTACGGTCACCTCTCCCGACGGTACACTGAAAGTCACTGTCAGCAACGATAATGATCGTCTGACCTACTCGGTTACCAAGGACAACGAGACTATTATTATTCCTTCGGCACTCGGATTTGTGCTCGAGAACGGCGACAGTCTTGTCAACTTCAAGATTAACGGCGTAGAGAAATCAGCTGTCGACGAAACCTGGGAGACAACCTGGGGTGAGAGCCGCAACGTGCGTAACAATTATGCCGAGGCTAAAATCAACATGTCGGCTGTCGGTTCTGATCGTCCTGTCGATCTCGTCGTGCGCGTGTTTGACGATGGATTCGGCTATCGCTATGAATTCCCCGGCGATGGTGACTCGATTGTTATAATGCAGGAACTTTCAGAGTTCAACATGCCTGCTGTCGGCGAGGCATGGTGGATATCAGCAAACAATCCCTACTACGAAGAACTGTTCCGTAAATCGCCTGTCAGCGAGCTTGACACCGTGCGCACTCCGCTCACAATCGAGACTCCTGACGGTCGCTATCTCGCCATACACGAAGCCGCTCTTATCGACTATCCAAAAATGAACCTCCAACGTGCCGACTCGACGTCGCTCCGCGCCCAGTTGGTTCCCTGGTCAAACGGTGTAGCTGCTTACGTGACAACTCCGTTTGCAACGCCCTGGCGTACGGTGATAGTCGGCGATAAACCCGGCGATCTCATCACTTCGTATATGATGCTCAATCTTAACGAACCTTGCAAGATTGAGGATACATCCTGGATCATCCCCATGAAATATATCGGTATCTGGTGGGAAATGCATCTCGGCAAGGGCTCATGGTATGCCGGTCCTATTCATAGCGCCAATACCGCCCATGTGAAGGAATACATCGACTTTGCCGCCGAAAACGGTATTCCCGGTGTACTTGTGGAAGGCTGGAATACCGGTTGGGAAGGTCACTGGCCCGCCAATGATCATTTCGATTTCACTTCGGCTTATCCCGATTTTGATATAAAGGAAATCACTGACTATGCAGCGTCAAAGGGTGTTGAACTTATCGGTCACCACGAGACCGCAGCTTGGGTCACCAATTATGAAAATCAGCTTGATCGCGCGTTTGACTACTACACCGGTTACGGCGTCAACAATGTCAAGACCGGTTATGTAAATCCTCTTATGGACGGTAAGGAGCAGCATGACAGCCAGTTTGGCGTGCGCCATTATCGTAAGGTTGTTGAGACGGCAGCCCGTCACGGTGTCAACATCGACAATCATGAACCCGTGATGCCTACCGGATGGCAACGTACCTATCCCAATCTCATGACACAGGAGGGTATCCGCGGTCAGGAGCACAACGCCTGGAATGCCGATGGCGGCAATCCTCCCGAACACACGACTATCGTACCTTTCACCCGCGGTCTCGCAGGTCCTATGGACTTTACTTTCGGTACGTTCAATTTCACCAATGACGTTTATCCCGGCACACGTGTGAACACCACTCTCGCCAAGCAGCTCGCTCTCTTTGTCGTAATCTACAGCCCTATGCAGATGGCGTCGGATCTCCCCGAAAATTATCGTGGACAGAAGGCGTTTGACTTCATCAAGGACGTTCCTGTTGATTGGGACGAGACGGTTGTGGTCGATTCTAAGATAGGCGACTACATCGTGACGGCTCGTAAGGATCGAAACTCGACCGACTGGTATCTCGGTGCAATTACCGACGAGGATGCACGCAATCTCGAGGTGCCTCTGTCGTTCCTCGATGCCGATGCCGAGTATGAGGCACAGATATATGCCGATGGCGAAAACGCTTCATGGAAAGAAAATCCCACGGAATATACTTATAAGGAGATAACCGTCAAGTCGACCGATACTCTCCCGCTGAGTCTTGCCACAAGCGGTGGCACGGCAGTGCGTTTCATCAAGAAATAATATTCCTTTTTCAGATGAAAAAGTATTTTTCAATAGTTACGCTTCTTATCACGATAATGGTGTCCTCGGTGCAGTGCAGCTCCGGGGACCCCGATGTCGTGGCAATGAACGACATGGCAAAACGCCTTTTTGCCGACCGTGCGGGTGCCTTTGTCTTTGAAAAGGCTCCTGCCGACACGTCGGATTATTTTATCGTCAGCGGCGACGGCGGCAAGGTCGTTATCTCGGGTAATAATGCCAACTCAATGGCTATGGGTCTTAACTACTATCTGAACAATATCTGTCTCACAGAGGTGTCGTGGTATCGCAATGACCCGGTTCAGCTCCCCGACGTGCTTCCTGCCGTGACGGAAACCGTGCGTGTTGACGCTCGTGTCCCTTACCGTTTCTTCCTAAATTACTGCACATTCGGCTATTCTATGCCTTGGTGGAAATGGGAGGACTGGGAGCGTTTTATAGACTGGATGGCGCTCAATGGTGTCAATATGCCTCTCGCCATCACCGGGCAGGAGGCTATATGGTATAACGTCTGGACCCGTCTGGGACTTACCGACGAGGAGGTGCGCGACTATTTCACCGGTCCCGCTCATCTTCCCTGGCACCGCATGTGCAATCTCGATCGTTGGCAAGGTAATCTACCGATGGAATGGCTTGAAAATCAGGCTGAACTTCAGAAACGCATTGTGGCACGTGAGCGTCAGCTCAACATGCGTCCCGTGCTTCCCGGTTTCGCCGGGCATGTCCCGGGAGCGCTTAAGCGTCTTTATCCCGATCTGCAGACTACCACAGTTAGTGAATGGGGCGGATTTTCAGATGAATACCGCTGTACCTATCTGAGTCCTATGGACTCGTTGTTTGCGGTTATACAGAAGGAGTATCTGACAGAGCAGACGGCGCTCTACGGCACGGACCATATCTATGGCGTCGACCCCTTTAACGAGGTGTGTCCTCCGACGTGGAATCCAGACTCGCTCGGACTCATATCGAGTCACATCTATGAGTCGCTGACGGCGGTTGACCCCGATGCACACTGGTTGCAGATGGCGTGGCTGTTCTATGCTGACTCCGAAAACTGGACTCCCGAGCGCGTTAAGCCATTCCTTCAGGGTGTCCCTCAGGGGCGCATGATTCTGCTTGATTATTACTGCGAGTCTGTCGAGTTGTGGAAACTCTATGACAAGTTTTACGGTCAGCCGTATATCTGGTGCTATCTCGGTAATTTCGGCGGAAATTCATTCCTTGTAAGTCCTCTTAAAGATATTGACTCGCGTATTGCCGATGTGTATGCCAACGGTGGCGACAATTTCTGTGGTATCGGTTCAACTCTCGAAGGAATCGACCTTAACCCCTGGATGTATGAATTTATACTTGGCAAGGCGTGGAATATGCCCGGATCGTTAGATGATGCAGTCAACAATATAGCTGACCGACGCACAGGTTCAGTCTCCGACGCCGCACGCGGTGCATGGCATCTTCTTGCCGACAGTGTCTTTATCCAGCCGTCGTTGTGCGGACAGGGACCGCTGATCAATGCGCGTCCTTCGCTACGCGGATTCACATGGTGGACAACCAAGCCCAATATCGAGTATTCCAACAGTGCACTTGTCGACGCCTGGGGGATGCTGCTTGATGCCGACAGCTGCGGTCATGACTCGTGGCAGTTTGATATTGTCAATCTCGGACGTCAGGCTCTCTCCAACTATTTCATGCTGTTGCGTGACGATTTCACCGCTGCTTACGATGCACGTGACACGACAGCTATGCGCGTCGCGGGTGACAAAATGAATCTCCTGCTTTCTGACCTGACCGATCTCCTCCGCGGTCATTCGACCTTCTCGCTGGGTAAATGGATCGATGATGCACGTGCATTTGGCACCGACAGCGCGTCAGCCGATTATTACGAGAAGAATGCCCGTACGCTCGTGACCGTGTGGGGCGAGAGTAAAGACTTGAATGACTACGCCAATCGCTCATGGGCTGAACTTAACGACAGTTACTATGCTCCGCGTTGGAACCGTCTTGTAGAGAGTGCTATTGAAGCTGTGGTAGCAGGGCATGAGCTTGACGGTCCTGGTTATCATGATTCAATCCGAGCCTTTGAATACGCCTGGATTGAACCGTCGACCAATACGATTACGTATCTTGAGCCTACCGATGCCGTTGCAACATCACGCCGACTCTTCAGTCGTTACGCCGATGAGATACGTCAGCGTCCCGAGAGTCATATCCCGACATCCGTCCCCTCTCTGCATCACTGGTAAAGAGATTTGCCACCAAAATAAAAAACGCGCGGTCAAAGTTTAGGACCGCGCGTTTTTTATTTTGTCAAATTGCCTCAATTTCTAGCGCTCTATACTCAAAGATGACAGGATATTAACAGATTTTTTCGTAACTTTGCGGTGGATAACTTTGCCTTCGGCATCTCAAACGGGTCAATGACCGATTTTCGCTAAGTTTCCGCCAGTGATTGATAATTGCAGTATGACAAAGGAGGAGCTTGTAGCGAAGCTGCATGACATAGAATGGGAAGATTTTGAGGTCAAGACCG
>CAYTWG010000044.1:0-19306 GCA_964442005.1 uncultured Bacteroides sp.
CACCGGCGAGAGCGGCCGACATGGCCTCGGTCTGGCTGCGGAGCAGATTCACGTGTGCGTCATATATAGTCTGATTGTAGCGCGATGTTATGGCGTGTGCCATCATCTTGCAGCTGTCGTCGGCAGCTCCATACTGCTTCACGATCTGAGCCCAGAGCATGCGTGCTGCACGGAATTTTGCAAGTTCCATGAAGTAGTTTGACGAAATACCCATGTTAAACTTGATACGTTTTGCCACTTCATCGACAGTAAGTCCGGCTTCGGTCAGTGCGGTGAGCCACTGTGCGCCCCAAGCGAGAGCGTAACCGAGTTCCTGATAAATATAGGCACCGGCAGCATTGAACAGTTCGGAGTCAACTGCAATTACGCGTATTCCGGGAACGTCCTTGACTGTTTCTATGATGGTCTTGCCTTTTTCAACAATGTCGGCGGGGACTGCAACACCGTGACGGAGAGATTTGCGGAGCGGGTTGAAGTCGATTGAACCGTTGAATTTTTCGGTTGCGTTATTAGCCTTCAGATAGTTTACAAGTGCGGCTGCAAGATCAAGTGCCTTAGACGGGCAGCAGTTGAAATTGATTTCGATTTTCTCAAGATCGATGTCTTTGAGAAGTGTTGCGATTGTCTCTTCTGTAGGTTCAGCAACTTTGAAACCGAGTGAGTTTACACCTTTTGTGATCACTTCGGTTGCAATGGCATTGGCTTCAGCCGGAGTTTCAGCGATGATTTCCTGACGGGTGAGCCAGTCATTGTTTGAGCGTGTACCACGGATGTAGGGATATTCTCCCGGAAGTGACTCAGTGGTTTTAAGGTCGGCAATGTCCTCAGCACGATACATCGGCTGAACATTGAATCCCTCGTTTGTTCTCCAGACCAATTTCTTTTCAAAGGGAACACCTTTCAAGTCAGTGTCAACCTTTGCACGCCACTCTTCGGTGGTGACAGCAGGAAATTGATCGAACAATTTTTCTTTCTTTTCTGCCATAATGGGGTTATTAACGTTATATGTGTATTAGAAAAAAGTAAATACGTCTGAATAGAAAATATTCATTTTCTCTTTTCAACTGACAAAGGTACTAAACTTCTATCAAACAGCCCCATTTTTTTTGAAAAATCTTTTATTCATTCAATTGGGGTCTCGATAAGGCGAATAAAAAACCGGGGGCATGTCGTGTAGTCATGCCCCCGGTTCCTATTGATAATGTCAGTGTTATCAGTCAACTTGAATTACAAGGAAATTGGATTGATTCCAGAAACGCTTGGTATCGGTGATCTGCAATACTTTCTGACCGTCGGCGTTGTCAATGATCTGATAAGAGTCAGCCGGCTGGTTTGTCAGCACCTTGGCTTTATTCGAATGTGTTTCGATTGCTTTAAGTGTGCGCTTGTCTCCGATAGTGAAGTATGACTGCTCGAAGTCGCTCGGCATTATCTTCGTCCTGCGCAGAAAACCGGTCTCGATAAGTTTATGCTCTTTCAGCTCGTTTTTGCTGCCTATCGCATAATAGCAGAGGTTCAGCTCGTTGTTGAGATTGATGTTTTGCTCTTCAGCCTGTTGCTTCTCCTGAGTGACTGTTGCGACCTCCATGTTGAGTGATTCAACATCCTGATTGAGACGCTCGATATTGATGTTGGCTGCCGCAAGCTCGTTGCGCAATGTCTCTATCGTGTTTTCCTGGTCGGCAATCTGTGCTTTCAGGGTTTCTATCGAACGTCTGAGGGTCGCATTGTGACTCTGATTGTCTTTCAGTTTTTTCTCAAGCTCGTCAAGTCGGTTGCGGCGTTCCTGTAATGCGTTCTGAATTGCCGCCATGTCATTTTTAATCTGCTGACGGCGGTCCTGTGTTTCAGCTGTCAGGTCATTTGTTGATGAAAGTATGTTTTCAAGATTTTTGATCTGAGACATTCCCGATGATATTTCATTCATCAGCACCAACAGACTGTCCTGATTGGCAAGAGCTTCCTTTAGGGCCTCTTTTGTTGCATCGGTTTCTTCGTTTTCAGTCTGTTTCCCGGATTTGACGCATGATGACAGCGCGAGAAGAGCTATCAATGCGGCAGAAGTTAACTTTTTCATAATTGAAGGGATTTTATTTGATTGTATTTTTATTCGTCAGATTCCTTGTATTTGTTTTTGTGGACACGGGGCTCGTCATTTTGACTCTCCCCTGCCACGACAATAACAATTTCGCCCTTCGGACTGTTGGCGGTGAAATATTGCTCCAGTTCCGATAAGGTGCCGTTGACGGTGTCATTGTGAAGTTTTGATATTTCGCGTGACACTGACGCTTCTCTGTCCCTGCCACACACTTCGGCGAGCTGTCCCAGTGTCTTGACAAGACGTAGAGGGGACTCATATATAATAAATGTGTATGGTAGTGAGGCAAGTTGGGTTAGCCGGGATGCCCTACCCTTTTTCTGCGGTAAGAAACCCTCAAACATAAATCTGTCGCACGGGAGTCCGGAGTTGACGAGTGCTGGAACAAATGCTGTCGCACCCGGAAGCGTCTCTACTTCGATTCCGGCGCGTCGACATTCCCTGACGAGCAGAAATCCGGGATCGGAAATAGCCGGAGTCCCTGCGTCGGAAACTAACGCGATTGTTTCGCCGCTTTCCAGTCGGTTGATGACAGGTGCCGTGGTGTCATGTTCGTTAAACTTGTGATGGCTTGACAGAGGGGTCGATATGCCGAAATGTTTCATCAGCACACCGCTCGTACGTGTATCTTCGGCAAGAATAAGCGATGCGTTTTTTAACACTTCGACAGCTCGTGGCGTCATATCGCCGAGATTGCCCACCGGAGTAGGCACGATAAAAAGTTTACCCGCCATGACGCATGTTGAAATAGTTGGTGATTACTTCAATAAAAGCCTTGACATCTTCATTATCTCTGTCCCATTCGAGATCGTCGTAGATGTATTCTTCAATCTCGTCAAGCGATGTCATTGCCGAGAGCACGTCGATCGTTTCAACATACTGGGCGTCGCTGTTACCGAACAACTCGCGTTTGAATCGGAATTTATCATTTATCGTGAATGCCCGGGATATATCGGTAAACGGGGCATTTCCTTGACCTGAGTCCATGTCAGCGTCGGCACTCTCCTCCTCTTCAGCCGATTCGGCAATCATTTCGTCGGAGAGTCGGTCATCAACTTCCTTTGTTTCAGGCTCGGTCGTGTAATCGTAAGTCTCGGAGTCGAATGTTACGACATATTCATCGTCAGAGACGGTCTCATACTCACCCATTTCACCGAGTTCGCCATACTCTTCATCGCTGAATTCCGTGATGACCGGTTCTTCTGCTTCCACGATTTCCTCCTGCGGGTAATCGGTGATAGACGTATTATTCTCAATGTAATCCGTATCATCGGTTTGCGGCGTTTGTTCGGCAGTTTCATCATCGGTTTCTTCAACGGGTTCTTCGACCGGCGATTCCGGTTCTTCGTCGCTGACATCGGAGACGGGTGATTCTTCCGCTACGTCGTTGCTTGTCACTTCGTCAGAGTCATTTTCTTGAGTGATTGCAATGCACTCATCAGTGGCAGGCGTAACCGTGACAGGGATTGGTTCGGTCTCTGTCCTGTCATTTCCCGCGTTGATTACTTCCAGCGCTTCCCCGAGCCTCTTTCTTAGGCAGTCGACAGCTCCCTGAGGCATACGTTCTTTGTATCGGTCGAGCAGGAGCATCAGTCCATCAATCTCGTAAGTGAGTTCCTGCAATTTATTAAAATCAATAGCCATGATATTATCTGTATTCTGAGAGGTATCTATCGGGTGCAAATTTAATGAAATTGTTTTAATAGAAGCGTCTTTATTGCGTTTCTTATTTCGCTGCGCTGACAAAAAAAGTTGTTTATCATTATTACTACGGCGTGTGTCGGCTTTCCGGTCTCGTCGAGATGATAACCGGCGTAGCAATGGACACCGCTCATAGAGCCTGATTTTAGGGCGAGTCGACCGGCAAGACGTGTGCCCTTCATGAAGTTTTTGACTGTCCCGTCTTTCCCCGTTTTGGGAAACAGTCCGATGTAGTCAGGCGCAAGGTCTGACTTTGCCATGTAGATAAGGACGTCGGACATGAATCTCGGGGACACCAGGTTGCCGCGTGACAATCCGCTTCCGTCAAGCATTTTTGTGTAACGGCATGACGGGCTTATGCTGTCCCAAATAGCGCGCTCCGTTTCAAGCGCATCTTTGCGAGGTTTGCCCGGTGCTATTGATCTCAAGGTCGCCTCGGCAATTAGATTATCGCTTTTATGCATCATTGTAGTCATGATGTCGACGGCATCGGGCGATTCCATCGTGTGCAGCAGTGCCGGAAAGCCGTCGGGCACGTCGCCGCTTTCAATTATTATTCCTTTGTTTAGTAAAGCACTCTCTAATAGTGTGGTAAATGTAAATTCCGTTGACGGGAGAACAGTTTCTACCGTGTAGGACGGGTCTGACAGCTTTCGCCCTTTTAATAGGTAATAGTTGGAACAAATGCCGTGGATGATTTCCGTGTCACTGTCGTCGGTTATCTCTATGTCGGTGATTACGTCGCCGGTAGGAATACTGTCGACCGGTATGGCGAGAAACGGATTTATTTTGACCTTATTACCATTGTAGTTTACCGGATACAGCCCCGCGCCATATCCCCACCCCACATCTTCCAGCTCCCATTGGGGAATCGTTCCTGCATCAGGGAGCATCTCGTCAGAGATTTTCAGGCATCCGGTTATTACTTTTATTCCGCTCTGTTCGACCGCCGATGCCAAGGAGTCTATAAACCCGTTTGTCTCAGGGAAATCAGGATGAGCGATAGTCGGGTCTCCCCATCCTCTGACTATAAGGTTGCCGTGTAAAGTCGAGCCCTCGATCGTTCCGGTTGTGATAAGCTCTGTCTTGTAGTGGAACTCCTTGCCGGCTTTCAGCAGAGATGTCGCCGCGGTGACTATTTTGAGGGTACTTGCCGGAATCAGTGCGCGGTCGGGATTTATTGAGCAAACCGCATCTCCGGAACTTATATCCGTGATTAATACCCCGATGCTTGCCGCCTTTTCTCCATCGAATCCGAGTCGGGTCTGTGCTGCCGATGATGCTGTTACCGCAAAAAATAGTGTCAGCGTCAGGATCACCCTATATATTAATTTCATCATTGTCATATTGCCGTTTTTAATCCGATACGAATTTAGTAATTCTTTCGGAATTACCACTTAACTATTCGGAGAAATATCGATTGATAATGATTGGCGCTGTAAAGGTTTGAATGATAGTTGATTTCGGCGTAAAACGGGGGCAAATGTCAAAATTTGGCGGCGTTGCAACCGTTTTTTAGAATAAAATTGCTATCTTCGCATGATTTTTGGAAATCAAGGTGACCATGGTTATAAAAACTCGTGAAAAATTAATCGATGTGGCTCGGCAACTCTTTGCTCACAAGGGGGTCGAGAATACTACCATGAATGATATAGCGACAGCATCAGACAAGGGGCGCCGTACGATCTACACCTATTTTAAAAGCAAACGTGAAATCTATGACGCTATCGTGGAGCAGGAAAGCGAACAGATTGTCAGTAAGCTCAGAGATATAATGCTCCTTGACAAGACTCCGGTCGAAAAGTTGCGCCTTTTTCTTGAGAAACGATTTGAGATTTTCAAAATATCGCATGCTCCGTCGGCATCCAACACGTTGGGCTCATGGTTCAACCGCGACTTCAAGCGCATAGAGCGTGTGAAGAAACTCGCGGCGGAAAAGGAGACTGAGATGCTTGAAAAAATAATCAGGGAGGGTGTACGGCAAGGATATTTCTCCGAGCAGCGCACACGCAATCTTCGATCAACAGTCGCTGTCTTGCTACAAGGAGTCGATTTTGTCGTGACACGTAATAATTTCAGCGAACTTGGACTCGACAAGGACACGTTTGACAAAGACCTGACACAGTTTATCATAGACTCAATAACTAATTAAATACAATTTTAATAATAAAGAATTATGAAATTACTTGAAGGAAAGACCGCTCTCATCACCGGCGCGGCTCGTGGTATCGGCAAGGCTCTTGCTCTCCGTTTTGCTCAGGAAGGTGCAAACATCGCTTTCACTGACCTCGTGATTGACGAAAACGGTAAGGAAACAGAAAAAGAGATAGCTGCCTATGGCGTGAAAGTTAAAGGTTATGCTTCCAATGCAGCTGACTTCGCCCAGACAAAAGAAGTTGTAGCCGAAGTTCACAAAGATTTCGGCACGATCGATATTCTTGTAAACAACGCCGGTATCACCAAGGACGGTCTGATGATGCGTATGACCGAGGCTCAGTGGGACGCAGTGATCGCTGTCAACCTCAAGAGCGCGTTCAACTTCATCAACGCCGTTCTCCCCATCATGCTCCGTCAGCGTTCAGGTTCAATCATCAACATGGCGTCGGTCGTAGGTGTACACGGTAATGCCGGTCAGTCAAACTATGCTGCTTCAAAGGCTGGTCTTATCGCTCTTGCAAAGAGTATTGCCCAGGAAGTCGGCTCTCGTGGCATCCGTGCCAACGCTATCGCTCCCGGATTCATCGAGACTGCAATGACGGCAGCTCTCCCCGAGGACGTTCGCAACGAGTGGACCAAGAAAATACCTCTGCGCCGCGGTGGTAAAGTCGAGGATATTGCCAATGTCGCTACATTCCTTGCTTCCGACATGTCAAGCTATGTGACCGGTCAGGTTATACAGGTTGACGGCGGTATGAACATGTAATACACTCACATATCTACGTGCGAGACGCGGTCTCGAAATAAACTTATGGCAGCCTTGTCAGGGAATATCTCCTCAAGGCTGCCGTTTTTTATATGATTTTGGCGTGTCGAGAGAGTTTTATCAGGTAAGTGCCGTGATTTATACGATTAAATTGCTTAACTTTGTAGACTGATAGGACAATGCGTGTCATTAGACCGACCGCAGTGCCTTGAGATTTATTAATTAGAGTCGCATTATACATGTTAAGCTATAATACTCAGTTAAAGAAACTTGTGCTGCCTGAATATGGTAGAAACATACAGAAAATGGTAGACCATTGCCTGACGATAGAGGATCGTGAGGAGCGCACACTGTGTGCCCATTCGATTATCCGGACGATGGGAAACCTGTTTCCGGAACTCAGAAATGCCGAAGACCATGACCGTAAATTGTGGGATCACCTTGTCATAATGTCGGATTTCAGTCTTGATATTGATTTTCCGTGTGAGGTCATCAAGGCTGAGGCTCTCACCACCGAGCCCGACAAGATTAACGACAATAGCGCCTGCAAGCGCTACCGTCACTACGGCAAGTCTCTCCAGATGATGATTGACAAAGCCGCATCAATGGAGCCGTCGCCCGAGAAGGACGAACTGATCCTGCTCGTTGCCAATCACATGAAAAAACTGATGCTTGCTGTCAATAAGGACGGTGTGGACGATGCCAAGGTGCTTAAGGATCTTGCCGAGATTTCTCACGGTGCGATAAGACTCAACCCCGAGGAATATCATCTGCATGAGTTTAAAGAAGCGCCGCAGCCTGTGACCGGTAAGAAGAAAAAGAAGAAGTGACGAGGCATGATACTCCGGGAGCAACTTGTTGAGATTGGCGTTTTTAATAAGCCTCATGGGATTTCAGGAGAGATAAACGTCTCGCTTGACGCCGATATTGATCTGTCATCATTGAAATGTATTGTGATGGATATGGATGGCATTTACGTCCCGTTTTTTGTCAGTTCGGTCAGAAGCCGCGGCGCTATGACGGTTCTTGTGATGATTGACGGTGTCAATAATGAAGCCGAGGCTGCCGCTCTGACCGGTAAAACGGTTTATGCTCTTGAAAGTGATGTTGATATTGACGTAGAGGATGTCGATGGCGACGGTCTGTACGCCGATGATATGATCGGATTTAAGATACGTTCGGTCGACGGATTGCTTGACGGCACTGTGACAGATGTGGACGACTCAACTGACAATGTGCTGTTCATAGTCGAGGCTGCCGGTGGTAAAACCGTATATATTCCTGTTGCAGAAGAGTTTATTGAAGATGTGGATGTCGATGACAGGATGGTCACGGTCGACTTGCCCGACGGACTGCTTGACATCTGAGATAAGCGAGTTATAAGAAACGTCATCGGGACCGGTATTGCGTGATCTGCACGTATATAACGGTCCCGATGACGTTTGTTTTGTTCTGTGTCGGTGATTTCAGAGTCGGAAAGCAATGGGGAGGATGCAGTAAACGGGAACTTTGCGGTTGTTGACCTCTCCCGCCTCCCATCGCGGCATTTCTGAAATGATGCGAAGAGCTTCGTTATTAAGGCTCTCTTCGACCCCTTTCACGAGAGAAATGTTGCTGATTGAACCGTCATCGTTGACTATAAATCCGCATAACACACGCCCCTGGACTCTCTGATTGTACGCCTCGGCGGGATAACGGCGTGTATCGTTTATAAATTTGAAAAGTTCAAGATTGCCGCCCGGGAAACATGGCTGGACATCTACTGAGTCAAACTCATAGACCTCTTTGGCTTGATTGTGGTATTGCGGCTGTGTGGTACATGATACGATACGTTTCTGTGCCGATAATGTCGTTACGGTAAGCAACAGTAGCGTAGCGGTAAGTGTGCGTGTAATATTTCGCATAAAGTGATAGATATAGGTAAAGTTTTGTTTATGGTAGATTTGTATGTGATCAGCTTTATTCACCTGATGATGATTTTAGTTTTTAATTTCGTGAGCAAATATAGTGTCAATCATTTGATTTGACAAACGCGAGGTCATTATTTTGAGAATGATTATTATTGTTTTGATTTTATTTACATTTGATTCTTTGATTCTTGTGAGACTTATTCTAAATTTGTATCGGTTTTTCACAATAGTAGTGGCGCGACTGCGTTATTATAATGTCGGAGCGCGGGATTATCGTGCTGTTGACTGTTTGTGAATAGTTCCACGATTAGTAAATGAAATTATTAAAACACATACTTGTACTGATTTTTGCTGCCGTCGGCTGTGTCTCATGGGCTCAGGACGGTTCGTCGGCATATAACTTCTTGAACATTACATCGTCTTCCAGGATATACGGTCTCGGCGGGATAAATATCTCTACTGTTGAGGATAACATAAACGTGACAGACCAGAATCCGGCATTGCTCGGTGGCGAGATGGATCGTCAGATCGGGATCAATTATATGCATTATATAGGCGGTTCAAACTTTGCGGGAGCTCGGTTTGCCAAGGCGGCAGGCTCTCATGGCGCTTATTTGTTCGGAATACAGTATTTCGGGTATGGTGAGATCAAGTCAGCCGATGAAACGGGCGTTATAACCGGGTCGTTCTCACCTAAGGACGTTGCCTTTAGCGGTGCTTTTTCGTATGACATAACCGACCGCCTTAGGGGAGGTATCGATGTCAAGTTCCTGTACAGCAGTTATGAGCAATATTCGGCTTTCGCTCTCGCCACGGATCTGGGTATCAATTATTACAATCCCGACCGCGACCTGTCGCTGTCGTTGGTGGTGGCAAATCTTGGCGGTCAGATAAAGCGGTTCAATGATGCTTACGACCGTTTGCCGGTTGATGTCAGGCTTGGATGGTCTCAGTCATTCGGGTCGTTCCCGGTGAGATTTTCTGTGACGGCATGGAATCTGACAAAGTGGAAGCTTCCGTATTATGATAACGGAGATGGTCAGGGAGATAACAAACCATCATTAAAGCAGTCCTTTAAGTCCGATCTGTTCCGGCATCTTGTTTTTGCTGCTGATTTTGTGCCTAACGATAAGTTTTACGTGTCGTTGGGTTATAACTATAAAATGCGTACTGACATGAGCACTTATTCCCGCAGCTTCATTTCGGGATTTTCACTCGGTGCCGGAATGAATTTTGACCGGTTCAACTTCGGTCTCGCATTCTCGCAACCTCATACCGGCGCGACTACGTTCATGTTTAACCTCACGCTCAATCTTAATGATATTCTTAATTAAGCCATCAGATTATGCAGACATCTACTCCATTGATTACTATTGCAATAGACGGATATTCATCATCGGGTAAAAGTAGCATGGCACGTGCATTGGCACGTGAAATAGGCTATCGTTACATTGACTCGGGCGCGATGTACCGTGCCGTTACTCTGTATGCCATGCGAAACGGCATGATTAATGCCGACGGTGATGTTGATGTGCAGGCATTGACCGCAGCGTTACCATTGATTTCAATTGATTTCAGGATTGAGGGGGCAAAGCAGGAGACTATGCTCAACGGCGAGTCGGTCGAGAAAGAGATACGCTCGCTTCCTGTTTCTAACAATGTCTCGGTTGTAGCGGCGATTCCCGCTGTGCGTCACGATCTTGTGGCGAAGCAGCAGGCGTTTGGAAGAGGTAAAGGAATTGTTATGGACGGCAGGGATATAGGGACTACTGTGTTTCCCGATGCCGAGCTGAAGATCTTTGTAAATGCCTCGGCTCAGACCCGTGCTCAGAGACGGGTGAAGGAGTTGCAGGAAAAAGGTCAGCCAGCATCGTATGAAGAAGTGTTTGCCAATGTCGTGCATCGTGATCACATTGACGAGACTCGCTCCGAGAGTCCATTGCGTCGCGCAGCTGATGCGATTGACCTTGATAATTCCCACATGACCTTAGAGGAACAGAACCGTTTCCTTCTCAAACTTTATAAAGATACGGTAAGCAAGCTTTAAGCTGACGGTGGTAGAGATGGTTAATGTAGAAATCGACGAAAATTCGGGATTCTGTTTCGGCGTTGTAACGGCGATAAATAAAGCTGAAGAGGAACTGTCCAAGACTGGGCGGCTATATTGTCTCGGCGACATAGTCCATAACAGTGAGGAAGTTGATCGCCTTCACAGTGAGGGACTTGTCACGATTACCCATGAGGAAATGGCTGACCTCCACGATGTCAAGGTCTTGCTGCGCGCTCATGGCGAGCCCCCTTCGACCTATGAACTTGCCCGCCGAAACAACATTGACATCATTGACGCAACCTGCCCCGTGGTACTGAAGTTGCAGCAGCGCATCAAGCAATGCTATGATGACGAGTCGGGACGCCCTCAGATTGTGATTTACGGGAAACACGGACATGCTGAGGTTAACGGACTTGTCGGACAGACCGATGGAGAAGCTATTGTCGTAGAGGATATATCCGGACTTGATAATGTTGACTTTAACAAGGATATTGCTCTTTATTCCCAGACGACCAAGTCGCTGCAAGGGTTTCAGGACATGATTGCCGAGATAAAGAGACGCAAAAGCCCTGAAAGCCGGTTTTCATCGAGCGACACGATATGTCGTCAGGTTGCCGGGCGTGTCGACCGGGTCCGTGAGTTTGCCCGACGCCATTCCCTGGTGTTGTTTGTAAGTGGTGTCAAGAGCAGTAACGGTCGCATACTGTACTCGGAGTGCAAGTCGGTCAACGAAAACACGCGTCTCATTTCTAATGAGAACGATGTGGAGGCATCTTGGATCAATGGATGTGAAAGTATCGGTATCTGCGGCGCCACGTCGACGCCACGATGGCTTATGGAAAAAGTCCGTGATCGTGTAAATGCACTGTTAGGTAATGGATAACTTTGTCGCAATCGATGTCGAGACCGCTAATAATTATCCTACAAGTATATGTGCCATAGGAGCGGTCAAAGTGGTTGATGGGTATATTGTCGACCGATTCTATGAGTTGGTTAAACCCGAACCAAACTATTATTTCCGTCATTTTACCGAGAATATTCATGGTATAAGTCGTGAAGATACCGATGATGCTCCGGTGTTTCCTTTTGTCTGGGAACGTCTTTCCGGTTTTATCGGTGATTTGCCGCTTGTCGCACACAACAAAACTTTTGATGAGAAGTGCATCCGTGCTATGTTCCGATGTTATTCAATGGACTATCCCGATTATCCGTTCTACTGTACGCTGATGAAGGCACGCCGAGTGATTCCAAAGACGATGTGCGGCTCTTATTCCCTACCCTATCTGTGTGAATTTCTCGGAATCCCGTTTTATAATCATCACAACGCACTCGCCGACGCTGAGGCTTGTGCAAAAATAGCAATGGCGATCTTATGAAAAAGTTTATCGGACAATATCTTATGTGTTTAGTTGCTCTTTTGGCTACCGTGTATTCCCTGTCGGGATGTACGACAGCTGACGACCGTAATCGGCAGGCTGCCGTTGCAGCTGGCTACGAATTTGCCGGCATATATATCGATACCGAAATGACAGATATGCAGCGTCAGAAATTTTTGCTTGATATCAGGGCACGCGAACACCGGCTGCGCACCGACTTCGGCGATGATATTGCCGATGCATTTGTTAAAGCTTTTTCCGACAGCGCATTCGTCAATACAGAAAATAAATAAATCTCCAAAGGCATTTTTAGGAATGTTAAATTTGCTCTTCAAAGCAAATTTTGTCAAAAATAGATATAAATAAACTATGAAGTATAATAATTTTTTATTTATATTTGCAAAGTAAAACATCAGTGCTTATAATTTGTTGGTGCAAAAAATTTGTTCATACATATATAGTATAGTATTTATATTATAATGCCATGGAATTTGTAAATAACAGTAACCGGAGATCTAAACCACAGCATCAGCCTCTGTATGATAACGGAGGTCGGGTGCAGCCGCGTGATAAGGATCTGGAGGAAGCTGTTTTAGGAGCTCTGATGCTTGAAAAAGATGCTTACACGACGGTATGCGATATTCTGAAGCCTGAGAGTTTCTACGAACCGGCAAATCAGAAGATATACGAAGCTATACAGTCGCTCGGCGCTGCACAGCAGCCTATCGACATGTTGACAGTGACTGACCAGTTGCGACTGAATGGAGAATTGGAGTCGGTAGGCGGTCCGTTGTTCATTTCCGAATTGACGTCGCGTGTTGCCTCGGGCGCGCATGTCGAATATCATGCCCGCATCGTGGCGCAGAAATATCTTGCGCGCGAATTGATAAGTTTTGCTTCCGGTATAGAGTCAAAGGCTTTTGACGAGAGCAATGATGTCGACGATCTGCTTCAGGAAGCCGAGGGAAAGCTCTTTGAGATATCGCAGCGTAATGTCAAGAAGGATGTTACGCAGATTGACCCCGTGATCAAGCAGGCAATCGAGCAGATTCAGTCTGCTGCCAACCGTACGTCGGGACTCAGCGGTCTTGAATCGGGTTACCATGATCTGGATAAACTGACATCAGGATGGCAGAACTCTGACCTTATAATTATCGCGGCACGCCCCGCAATGGGTAAAACGGCGTTTGTCCTGTCAATGGCTAAGAACATGGCGGTGAATTATAATACTCCGATAGCGATTTTTTCACTTGAAATGTCGAATCTTCAGCTCGTTAACCGTCTTATAAGTAACACGTGTGAGCTTGAAGGTGAAAAAATCAAGAGCGGACGTCTTACCGACATGGAATGGGATCAGTTGATGTCGCGTATAAAGAACCTGTACAGCGCTCCGCTGTATATTGACGACACCCCCTCGCTTTCAATCTTTGAATTACGCACCAAGGCTCGGCGTCTTGTGCGCGAACATCAGGTCAAAATGATAATCATCGATTATCTTCAGCTCATGAACGCCTCGGGAATGAAGTATGGAAGCCGCGAGCAGGAAGTGTCAATGATTTCACGATCACTCAAGCAACTTGCCAAGGAACTTAATATCCCTATTGTCGCATTGTCGCAGCTTAACCGTAGTGTCGAGTCGCGTTCCGAGGATAAGCGTCCGCAGCTGTCCGACCTCCGCGAGAGCGGCGCCATAGAGCAGGATGCCGACATCGTGTGCTTTATTCATCGTCCGGAGTATTATCTGCATTCTGACACCGATGCTGAAGGACGTGATATCAGAGGTCTTGCCCAGTTTATAGTGGCTAAGCATCGTAGCGGTTCGGTTGATGATGTGAAACTGAGATTCCGCAACAAGTTTGCCAGGTTTGAAAATTGGACCGAGAACTCGACAATGATGCCGTCGACAGTTGGTTCCCGTTTGAATGCAGCATCTAATGAAAAAAATAATAACAATGCAGTAAATTTCTCAGACCCGTTTGCGGGAGGGTCTGTTGATTTGAATCCCGCATCAGGAGAGGGCTCAGTGCCATTTTGAAAAGTTGTTGATTGAGAAAATTTTTAGGATATTTCACTTTTTTGTAATTTTTGTATGAAAATTTTAAACCTTTTCTCGGTTACACTTGTTAGAAGAGTATAAAAACAAAAAACGAAACATAAACAAACAACTATTTATATTATAAGATTATGAAAAAAGCTTTATTAATGATCGCCCTCATGCTTGGTAGCGTGACAGCTTTCGCTCAGAAAATGGACAAGAATGAAATGAAACAGCTTAAGACTTTCTTGTCACAGCCTGCAGAAAAAGAAGGAACTAATGCAGACGCTCTTAAAATTACAGATCTTAACACTCCCTCAACCTGGGAAGGCGTTACAGTAGCTAACGGACACGTTACTGCAATCAACTGGAAAGATAAGAAGCTTGCAGGTACACTTGACCTCTCAGGTTTTGAAGCTCTTACTACTGTTGATGTTTCAAGAAACAAACTTACTTCTCTTTCGGTAGCTCACGATGTTGCTCTTACTGAACTCAATGCTTCAAGAAACGTTATCTCGACTATCGACCTTAACGACTGCGGCGCTCTCGAAACTGTAAACATCTATCGTAACCGTCTTACCGATTTCGCAATCCAGGGTGCTACTGCAATCAAGACCCTCAACATCTCTAACAACCTCCTTGTTGAGCTCAACGTTGCTAACTCAGCTACTCTTAAGACTCTTAACTGCCAGGGTAACCATCTTGAAACCCTTATCGTATCGGGTTGCTCATCTCTTAAGAATCTCTATTGCGGCTACAATAAGCTGACTGCCGTTAACCTCTTCGGTGTTGACGCTCTTGCCAACCTCAATGTTGATGACAACGAGATTTCTTCAATGATTCTCTCTGGTCTTCCCTCGCTTGCTACTTTCGTTTGCAGCGACAACAACATGACTACTCTCGCAGTTCGCAACTGTAACGCACTCCTTGATCTGGTTTGCTCTTACAACGACCTTACTACCCTCTCGGTTGAAAGCTGCCCCAACTTGCTCTTCGTTGATGCTTCTTACAACGACCTGACAAGCCTCTCACTTCCCAACCAGACTTTCCTCCAGCGAGTTCTTTGCAACAACAACCAGCTTACAATGCTTGATGTATCGTTCGACCAGCAGCTCACCTACATCAACTGCCGTAACAACATGATTACCGACTTCCGCACTATCGGTTGCGATAACCTCAGAATGGTTGCTTGCCAGTGGAACTACTAATAATCGGTCGTAAAGACAGAAAGATAAAAAACTAAATAAACAATGGCGCCTCGGTTTTTCCGGGGCGCTTTTTTTTGTCGTAGGTGCTTGATGATTTCGCTATCGCCCGGTACGCGCATATTGTCAGATTAAGATTAATTTGCTAAATTTGCATCGTGAATAATCTTGCCCTACCGGGGCATGATGAATGTTATTGAAATGAAGAATATAAGAAATTTCTGCATTATAGCCCACATCGATCACGGCAAGTCAACTCTCGCCGACCGTTTGCTTGAATATACCGATACGGTTTCCGAGAAAGACTTGCAGAATCAGGTGCTCGATGACATGGAGCTTGAGCGTGAGCGAGGCATCACTATAAAGAGCCATGCCATTCAGATGAACTATCGGCTTAATGGAACTGACTATATACTCAATCTTATTGATACTCCGGGGCACGTCGACTTCTCTTATGAAGTGTCGCGTTCGATAGCCGCGTGTGAAGGCGCGTTGCTTATCGTGGATGCTTCGCAGGGCATCCAGGCTCAGACGATATCAAACCTCTACATGGCGATTGATAATGATCTTGAGATTATTCCGGTTATAAATAAGGTAGACCTTGACAGTGCGAAGCCCGATGAGGTCGAAGATCAGATCGTCGAGTTGCTCGGCTGCAAGCGCGATGAAATTATCCGTGCAAGTGGTAAGACCGGTATTGGCGTCCCCGAGATTCTTCAGGCAATCGTAGAGCGTATTCCGGCTCCCAAAGGCGATCCGGAAGCTCCGCTTCAAGCACTGATTTTCGACTCGGTGTTTAACCCGTTCCGTGGCATTATCGCTTACTTTAAAATAGAGAACGGCACGATACGCAAGAATGATTTCGTGAAGTTTGTCGCAACCGGCAAGGAGTATCATGCTGACGAAATAGGCGTATTAAAACTTGACATGTCTCCACGGCAAGAATTGTCGGCAGGTAACGTGGGGTATATTATTTCAGGAATTAAAACCTCAAAGGAGGTTAAAGTCGGCGACACCATAACGCATGTCGAGCGTCCGTGTGATTCGGCAATTGACGGATTTGAAGAGGTTAAGCCGATGGTGTTTGCCGGTGTATATCCTATCGAGACCGAGGATTTTGAAAACTTGCGCGGCTCGCTTGAGAAATTACAGCTCAACGATGCTTCGCTTACATTCCAGCCCGAGTCATCGGCTGCTCTTGGTTTTGGCTTCCGATGCGGTTTCCTGGGATTGTTGCACATGGAAATCATTCAGGAGCGTCTCGGACGTGAGTTTGACATGGATGTCATAACTACCGTTCCCAACGTTTCCTATCGCGTATATGACAAGAAAGGCAACATGACCGAGGTCCATAACCCTTCCGGGCTCCCCGATCTCACGCTCATCGACCACATTGAGGAACCGTATATAAGGGCATCAGTCATTACTGCAGCCGACTATATCGGACCCATAATGACGCTGTGTCTCGGAAAGCGCGGCGAACTTATCAAACAGGAATATATCTCAGGCAATCGTATCGAACTCATATTTGACATGCCTCTTGGCGAGATTGTGATTGATTTCTACGATAAGCTGAAGTCTATTTCAAAGGGTTATGCATCGTTTGACTATCATCTGCATGATTTCCGCGAATCAAAACTTGTCAAACTCGACATTCTGCTTAACGGCGAAAGTGTCGATGCCCTCTCTACCCTCACCCACGCCGACAACGCTGTGTCATTCGGTCGACGCATGTGTGAGAAACTTAAGGAGCTTATCCCCCGCCAGCAGTTTGACATAGCTATCCAGGCGGCTATCGGAGCCAAGATTATCGCTCGAGAGACCATCAAGGCTGTGCGTAAGGACGTTACCGCAAAATGTTATGGCGGTGATATCTCTCGTAAACGTAAACTGCTTGAGAAGCAGAAGAAAGGAAAGAAACGAATGAAGCAGATTGGTTCGGTTGAGGTGCCTCAGAAAGCATTTCTCGCTGTGCTTAAACTTGATTGATATTACGGAGGTTGCGTCTTACTTTAAGTTTAGACGTAACCTCTTCGGTTTTTCTCCGTTGTGCGACCTGTTCACTTATTTTGATTCTCACGGTAAACAAGGAGGGAATTCCGATTGTTTACAATATACAATAATCACATTACAACTATTATTATGAGTGAGAATACTACAAAAGGCGAGATTTTTCCTCTTCAGGTCTATTACGCCGCGCGTCAGGCTATGCGTCGCCATGCCTCGGGAGGTAATATCCTTATTGCTGTGACTGTTCTGGCACTTATTGTGGCAAACATTCCGTGGGTTAATCAGTATTATTTCGAGTTTTGGGAGCAACCTGTAAGGCTTCAGATTGGAGAGTTCAATCTCTTTTCTCATTCCCGTGAGCCGATGAATCTCCTTGAATTTATCAATGACGCTTTAATGGCGATTTTCTTCTTCTCCATCGGACTTGAAATCAAGCGAGAGGTCCTCGTCGGTGAACTGTCATCTTTTAAGCAGGCGTTATTACCTATAATCGGTGCTGTGGGCGGTATGGTCGTTCCCGTAGCAATTTTCTTTATATTAAGTGCCGGTAGTGATTATACCAACGGTGCTGCGATACCGATGGCTACCGACATCGCTTTCTCGCTCGGTATTCTCAGTATGCTTGGCAAGCGCGTTCCTGTATCGTTGAAAATATTCCTTACGACTCTTGCCGTGGTCGATGATATCGGTGGTATTATTGTTATAGCGGCATTCTACTCGACCCATATCGAAGCATTGTTCCTTATCTATGCTGCCGTTCTGCTTGTCATCCTGTATCTCGGTTCGGTAATGAAAATTCAGACAAAAGCATTTTATATAGTCCTTGGCGGCTGTGTATGGTTCCTGTTCCTTAATTCGGGTATTCATCCTACGATTGCCGGTGTGCTTGTTGCATTCTGTGTCCCTGCTAAACCGGTGTATGCTCCGAAGAATTATATCAAGACCATACGATCGTCAATCGCCAAGTTTCGTGCTGAAGACGACGAGCTCCTCTCTCGTCGTTCAATCCTGACAAACGAACAGATGAACTACCTTAAGCAGATTGAATCGGCTTCCGATAAAGTCATTTCTCCGCTTCAGGAACTTGAAGATACCCTCCACCCTGTCGTCAACTATTTTATTGTGCCGCTTTTCGCCTTTGCCAATGCCGGAATATTCCTGCTTGACATGAATCCTGCAACAATTGTCGAAGGTATAAGTCTTGCCGTGATCTGCGGACTTATTGTAGGAAAATTCTCCGGAATATTCATATTCTCCTGGGCGGCGATAAAACTGAAGCTCGCACCTATGCCCGATCGTGCCAATTGGAAAATGCTCGCTTCAGTAGCGATGCTTGGCGGCATCGGTTTTACCGTGTCTCTCTTTATAGCCAATCTTTCATTTGGCAGTATGGGCGCACATGGTGCTGACCTTCTCAATCATGCCAAACTCGGTATCGTGATCGGTTCAGTACTCGCCGGTTTGATTGGATTCTGTCTGCTTCATAAGACTTTGCCTAAGACTCCTGTCGATATCGACGACGATACCATATCAGAGACAAAATAATATTCCGTTATATTATTTCTTAATCAGAATTAATCAGCTGTTCGGCTCATTAGCTAAACAGCTGATTGTTTTTTATTATAAGCGTTTTATTATTCCGTATAAAATAACGTACGGATTAAACGTTACAGCACAGCAAGACGCTCTTGCGCTTGGTAATATCGAAATTAATTGCTATCTTTGTGCTATAATATTGGTAGTATTATGTGGACAATTAGTGATAGTAACAATATATTATCTGTATTAGATGACTATATGCTTGACAATGCAGATGATATTATGATGCAGATTGCTGAGAATTTTCGCAAGCGTAGAGTTGAGAAAAATATTACGAGACAGCGCATGTCGGAGCTTTCAGGTGTGCCATTATCTACATTAGCACGTTTTGAGCAGAAAGGGTTCATTGCATTTGAGTCGCTGATAAAACTTGCTATGGCACTTGGTTATACTTCGGAA
>CAYTWG010000045.1:0-19101 GCA_964442005.1 uncultured Bacteroides sp.
CTTAAAATCCCTTGGCCATTGCGGCTGTGCGGGTTCGAGTCCCGCTTCGAGCACTGACAAGCCCTGCGCTCCACCGACGGATAGCGCGGGGCTTGCTGTTGTTTGACCGATGGCGTGGCGGTAAAAATATTGGCTCCGGTGTTGCAATAGTGTGGTTTAGGTATTACCTTTGTAGAGATAAAAACTTTTGCATGATGAAGACTTACAGATATACAACCGAAGGTACATGTTCAAAGCTGATAGAAATAGATGTCGATAATGGCGTGATATCCGATGTGCGCTTTCTCGGAGGATGCCATGGAAATCTTCAGGGGATCGCGGCTCTTGTCAAGGGAATGGCGGTAGCCGATGTCATGAAGCGCGTGGAAGGAATACGTTGCGGCAACAAGATGACCTCTTGTCCCGATCAGCTCTCAAAGGCTCTGCAGCAGGTGGTTGATGACATCGCCTGACAATATCGCGCGGGGTTAAGAACTATAAACGCGTCTATCGTGTTTAATGAAGGAGCATAATGAGTGAATAATTGATTTTTTTCTTGGATATATCTGTTTTTTGGCTTAAATTTGCAACATTCAAGATAGTGATGAAAAGGAATAAAATCATATTACCAGATTCACTGTTTGCATATTGAAAAATTATTAAGTAATAGGGAATAAATATGTGATTGCCGCGAGGCATAAATACTTGTTTATTGATTCGCAATTTTATTTTTAGACATGGAAAATAATGAAAAAAAGAGTAAGCGCCCCCGCATTGGTGAAAGTCGCGGGTTTGACGCTGTGCATGAGGGAGCCAGGTTTGAAAAAGTAAACTATTCGCGTCAGCCGGTTTCGACTGATGGAGATAACGCATCCAATTCAGAAAACGGTTACAGCGAGCAGCGCCCTTATCGACAGTATAACAACAATCGTCAGCAGGGAAATTACGGTAATAACCGCTATAATAACCAGGGCGGTTACGGCAATAATCATCAGCAGGGTGGTTACAACCGATACAATAACAATAACGGATATCAGCATGGCGGATATCAACCCCGTCAGCGTCCTGAATATAGCAACGAGTCAGCTACTCCGACCGAGGGTCACGAGACGGCTGCGGCATCGGAAAGCACCGAGACTCAGCCGACAACCGGATATCAGCCCCGTCAGCAGGGCGGTTACAACCGGTACAATAACAACCGCAACAACTATAACAATAACCGTCAGCAAGGCGGCTACGGCAATAACCGCTATAACAATCAGGGCGGCTATAATAACAGCAACCGTCAGCAGGGCGGCTACGGCAACAACCGTCAGCAAGGCGGCTACAATAATAACCGCCAGCAGGGTGGCTACGGCAATAACCGTCAGCAAGGCGGATATAATAACCATCGTCAGCAGCAGGGCGGCTACGGCAACAACCGTCAGCAGGGCGGATATAACAACCATCGTCAGCAGCAGGGCGGTTACAACAATTATCGTCAGCAGGGCGGAGGATACGGTAACAACCGTTTTAACAACAACGCCGCTCCGCGTCCCGGTAAGAGTTTCGTGCCGCGTCCCAAGCGTGTTGAATATGAAATGCCGATACCCGATCCTAATGAACAGATACGTCTCAACAAGTTCATGGCTAATGCCGGAATCTGCTCACGCCGTGAAGCCGACGAATTTATCCAGCAGGGTCTTGTAAAGGTCAACGGACAGGTCGTTACGGAACTCGGAACCAAGATCTCTCACAATGACACTGTCGAATATGATGAAAAGGTAGTGGCTCTTGAGAGCAAGTGCTATATCCTGCTCAACAAGCCGAAAGACTGTGTGACAACCAGTGACGACCCCAACGGACGCTTGACCGTGATGGATCTCGTCAAGGGTGCATGCAACGAGCGCATCTATCCCGTAGGTCGACTTGACCGCAACACCACCGGTGTATTGTTGCTAACCAACGACGGTGATCTGGCGTCGAAGCTGACTCATCCCAAGTATGTCAAGAAAAAGATCTACCATGTGTGGTGTGACAAGGATATTTCAGAGGATGACATGCAGCGTATCGCCGACGGCATAGAGCTTGAGGACGGTCCGATACATGCCGACGCCATAAGCTATGCCACCGAAAAGGATCGCAATCAGGCAGGTATAGAGATTCACTCGGGACGTAACCGCATCGTGCGCCGTCTCTTCGAGGCTCTGGGCTACCATGTCACCAAGCTCGACCGCGTCTACTTTGCCGGTCTTACAAAGAAGAATCTGCCTCGCGGTCGTTGGCGCTATCTCACTCAGGAAGAGGTGAATATCCTGAAAATGGGCTCGTTTGAGTAAATTTAAATATTCGGTCTGTTCCCGTCGCCAAGTCGGGGACAGTCTTTATGATACGGAAAACAAATACATTATCGCATAACACATGAAACGTACAAAAATTGTCGACTTGTTCAATCCCGCCCTCTTCGGCACGACAGTGAGTGTCAAGGGCTGGGTGCGTACCCGCCGCGGCAACAAACACGTGCAGTTTGTCGCTCTCAATGACGGCTCCACGATCAAGAACATTCAGATAGTCTTTGACATGGAGAAGTTTACCGACGAGCAGCTTAAACCGATTACTACCGGTGCCGCAATCCATGTTACGGGTCAGCTTGTAGAGTCGATGGGTAAAGGACAGTCGGCTGAAATACAGGCTGAAACACTTGAAATCTACGGTACTGCCGATCCCGAAACCTACCCTCTGCAGAAAAAAGGTCACTCACTGGAATTTCTCCGCGAGAAAGCTCATCTGCGTCCCCGCACCAACACGTTCGGAGCTATCCTCCGAGTGCGCAGCGTGCTTGCCTATGCAATCCATAAGTTCTTTAACGAGCGTGGATTCTTCTATCTCAACACTCCGCTCATCACGGCAAGCGACTGTGAGGGTGCCGGCGCAATGTTTCAGGTGACTACGCTCGACCTTAACGAGCTCCCGAAGACCGAGGACGGAAAGGTAGACTTCTCAGCCGACTTTTTCGGCAAACCTACCGCTCTGACCGTGTCGGGACAGCTTGAAGGCGAGCTTGGCGCTACGGCTCTCGGCGGCATCTATACCTTCGGACCCACATTCCGCGCTGAAAACTCAAATACACCCCGTCACCTTGCCGAGTTCTGGATGATCGAGCCCGAGGTAGCATTCAATGACATTACCGACAATATGGACCTCGCCGAGGATTTCATAAAATACTGTATTGCCTACGCTCTCGAACATGCCAAGGATGACATCGAGTTTCTCTGCGAGATGTATGACAAAAACCTTATCGATCGCCTGAAGAAGGTGCTTGAAGGTGACTTCGTGCGTCTCTCATACACTGACGGTATCAAGATTCTCGAGGAGTCGGGCAAGAAGTTTGAGTTCCCCGTCTACTGGGGTGCCGACCTTCAGAGCGAGCATGAACGCTATCTCGTCGAGGAGCATTTCAAACGCCCTGTTATACTGACCGACTATCCTAAGGAAATCAAGGCGTTCTACATGAAACTCAACGATGACGGCAAGACAGTACGTGCAATGGATGTGCTTTTCCCGCAGATCGGAGAGATTATCGGCGGTTCCGAGCGTGAAGAGGATTACGACAAGCTGATGAGCCGTATCGAGGAACTGAACATACCGATGAAAGATATGTGGTGGTATCTCGATACCCGTCGATTCGGAACGGTGCCTCACTCGGGCTTCGGTCTCGGATTTGAGCGTCTGGTACTTTTCGTTACCGGTATGACCAACATCCGCGACGTAATACCTTTCCCCCGTACCCCCAACAACGCCGAGTTCTAAATCTCACAAAAATATTGATGTAAAAAACGCGCTCCTGGTCGATAATGACCGTGGGGCGCGTTTTTGTATCGTTCAGGGTGTCGTTGCCTTACTCGTCGATTACGGGGCGGACACCGAATCCGTGGGTGCGCGGATTGTTCACCAATTCTATTGAGAGGGATGACTGTCCGAGTACGATGTCGCTTGCCGAGTTAGTCGTTGCGTGAGCCAGCCATATCGTGGAGAGTACTCCGATAGCTGAGGCATCGTTTGCCGACGACCCCGACCGGTAGCCGAGAGCCGGAAAGAATGTCGTGGTTCCGTTTGCCGGGGAGATCTGAAATCCCGGAGTACCTGCAGCAGTGGTTCCGTCGGTCACGGTAGCATTGCCGGGAATGGTCAGCGAACGGAAACCGTCATCATACGGTACACGCGAGCCTACGGGACTGGGATCATAGATTGTCTTTACCGGCGCGGTAGCTGATAGAGATGAGTCCCATAGATTGGTGTACTTGAATGTCATGTTGTGGTCGGCGGTAAAATAGATATCGGGATTCTTAATGTAGGTTGTCTCGATCTCTTCTGTGAGACTGCCTGTGGGAACCGGCATGGTGCGCAGATTGGGGATGCGGTAATGTGCTGCGTCAAACCATTCGTTCAGGTTCGACTTTATGGGATCCTTACGCCCCCACTGATAGAAGCTGTAGCAATCGGTTGTCTCGGTGGTTGTACCGGTCTGGATAAATTCCACAGTTTTACTGAGCGGTTCTTTTCCGTCAGGAATATCTCCGGTCTGAGTGAAGCGTATTTTTACCGTACACTTGGGAAACACCGTTATGTCACCGCCTGTAATACGCCCGATGTTGCGGGAGTAAGCCTTGTGGGTTTTCCCGTCGGCTGTAAATTCCCAGATATCATTGCTGGGATTATAGTCGGTCACCCATATCTGCCAGCTCCACATGACGGTTCCGTCGGCGTCACGCACGGCAATCATAGCGCTTCCCTGACGTATTGACTGTGCGGGTACCATGAATGTGATACTGCGGTGGTCGGGGGTGAGGGCGACGTCGCGTATCAGGTCAAGACGTCCCTCCCATACGAGTACCGCATCAGATGGAGTGCATCCGGCGTTGTCGTATATATAAGGAGAGGTTATGCCTTTGTTAAGGTGATTGACAAATGTTTTCAGCGCCTGGCGGGTGTGGGTCGATGCAGTGTAGGCATCCTTGTTGTCGATGCCGTCCTTTATTGCGTTACCGTAGACGAGCGGCAGACTATAAGTGCCGGGAGCATTGACGATGTAGCAGTTGGCTGTGTTTTCTACAGCCGGCGCACCGGTAGAGTTGGATAGGTTATAGGGATTCTGTCCCGAGGTGGTGTTGACGTCGGGGGTATCCTGAAGTATCTGCGACTCTTTGCTCAGTTTTACAAATGTCAGGTCCTGCATGCGGGTCGATGCCGTACAGTCATCGTGTCCGTCACCTTGGGTCGGAAATCGCAGAATCCAGTCGGGGCAGTCGATTATGTTGTTGTCATTGTCGACAAACTCAGCTTTCCAACTGACCGGAACCGAGTCGCCGTCGGCGCTGATCATTGCGCTTCTGACAAGGAACGGGAAGGTCTGACCGGGATATTCGGTGCGGAATGTACCGATTACGTCGAGAACCAGTCCGTCAGTTCCCGGAGTCGCTGACAGGTGATATGTGACAGTTTTTCCGGCTTCCCATATCTGACCGGCGAGTGATGCCGTGAAACTGAACTCCTTCCCGGCTGACTCAACAGTCATGGTAATGCCGGCATTGTCGCCGAGCTTGCCGGGGATGAGCAGGAGAGTCTCATCGTCGGCAGTGATCGGGGTGGACGGAGCCACGTAATCTGAACCGGCGGCTGCTGTCAGAGTCCCGGCAGCGGGTTCGATGGCAAATGTTGTCGGCGTCGTCACGTCGCTCCACGTGCCTGTCGATATGTCAAGACGTCCTGTCGACGGGATGTCCGACAGTTCTATGCGCTTGACCGTGCAAGGTTTCATTTCTGCGCCCGTGACAAAACGTATAGCTGTCAGTGCATGGTTGAATGTCAGGGCACACGGTGATGCCGATGCCTCGACGGGAGTAGCCCACAGAAGCTCATGCTGATCCGAGACATCGGCGGGAGTCGTATAGTCTATTATATGTTCTCCGCCATCAATTGACACCGGTGTGCCGTAGGGAGAGTAGGCTATGAATTTCAGAGAGTTCTCACCCGGCCAGAGATATTCGTCGGCAGGCGTCCATCGTGCCTGTCGGGTTATCTTCACATCATCCATGTAAGTTTCACCACCGTTCGATAGATATGCGTAGACACCGAAATCTTCTATCGTCGAGGCGTCAATTATGTCGGAGCGCGACTCACCACGCTCTACGGTCGTTTCCGATATTTCCGGTATCAGATAGAGCGCAGCGTTACCGTCGGTTTTCATGCTGATGGCATGTCCCGTCGTTACACCTTTCTCTCCGCTGCGAGATGTAGCCGATGTCACTCTGAAGGTTATTGTGTCTCCTCCTGTTTCCGGATTTATTATTCCGGAATCGTCGGTGCATGAGACAGCTGCAAGCAATGCGGCGGCAGTCATTGCCGCTGATGCTATGGTTAGAGTGGGAAAGTGGAAGGTGGTTTTCATAATTTAGCGGAGGTGTTGATGGTTGAAACCGTGGTGAGTCAGAATTTTTAATTAGTGGTCATAAGGGGGGCGAACCCCTTATGACCTGAATGTTGATGATGCTGTAAATAATAGTCGATTTACAGTGTCGATATGAGGGGATGTTATTCCTGTGCGGGGGTATATGTCGTCATGTCGAGTTCCTCGTCAACTTCAACCCAGTCGGTCACGTCGACAGTGAATTTGATAGGACCACCGAGAATAGGAGTACCGGGGATAGGATCTTTAGGATCGACATATCCGGCACCGTGGGTGAAATCGAGAGTGTAGACATACTTTTTGCCCGGTTCCCAATTTGTGTCGATAGGTATTGCTGCCCAGATACAGTCAGCATTAGAGGGGAAAGGATAGATCTGCACACCGTCGGTGCCGTCATCATTCTTGATGTTGATCTGAAGCCTTACCGAGAGATAAGCGCCGAGATTGGTTTCATCGGCTCCGTCGGCAGGATTCCATGCGACAAGTTGCTGAGGTATAAGCATCGCATTACCGTTTTCGCCCATGAGGGTTGTGGCAGTGCTTCCGAGAGTGATGGCGTTGTCGTAAGTCGACTCGTAGACAGCCTTGGAGGTACCGATGGTCCATCCGTTGTCAAAGTCAAATGTACCTGTCGACACGGGGTTGCCGATACGTACGCCGCTCACTTTGAAAGAGTAGACTTCGTTTTCGGTCTTACCGTTGATTTGAATCTGCGAGAGGGCGTGGTTGAATGTCAGAGGCACTCCTGCGCTCTCATTTTCCGACTTCTTACCGGTGGCTTTTGCCGTCACGATATCGAGTTGACGGCTGATATTGTCGGCAGGTGAATAATCGGCTACGGTCTTTGTCGTATTTGACAGCGTCACGCCGTCAAGCGTGATGGGAGAGTAGGCGTAGAATGTCAGTTGGCTGTCATCGCCCGGCCAGTAATAATCATTAGCAGAAGTGTAGAAGCTACCGTTTTTACTGAAGGTGACATTGCTGAAGTAGGCTCCGTCACCGAGAAATGCGGTGGCATTCAGCTCCGAAAGGTTGGCATTTGTTGTCTCGGTGGCACGAGAACTCATTGCGGGACGGAAGTCGATGGCGCGTCCGTTGTTGACGCTTATCGGGTCCTCACTGCTACATGATGCAAGCAATAGTGTGGCGGCAGCCACGGTTAAGATAGTCGTTTTCATTTTTTTGGAAATATTAAGTTAGTAATTAAGAGTATCCGTAGTTATGTTGTATCTTGTATTATAGCTTACATATTTAGAAAGACATCTACCGGTTCCCAGTCGGCGACATCAGGGCGGAATCCGCCGCTATCGGCTATCGGCTTGGGGATGCTCAGTCCGGTGACTACGATGTCCACGTTGTGGGGGTCGGGTGCGTCATGCACCTGGTCTGTGACGTCAAACGTGTAGTACCGTCGTGATTCATCGGAAAATACGATATAGATTGTCAAAATGTGTTTTACAGAGAGGTTAGATGGCTCGCCGAATGTCAGGAACCTGCCTTTGAGTGTCGCCGCATCCTTGTCAGCCGACATGTTGAACGGCATCGTGACCGGTGTTGATGTTGCTGCGTTCTTGCCGTGCAGGAATCCCTCGGCGAGTCCCGAGAGAGTTGCGTCGAGTGAGCCTCCGTTGAGATAGTCGATGTTTTCCACGTCCAGGACTGTCACGGTGTAGTGACAGGTGATTTCTTCGGGGTATAGGGTGATGTTCCTTACGGTGTCGTTTACGTGAAATATTTCGTTGTCACGCCGGTCGCTGTAGACCGTTCCCGGAGTTTCTGCGATACGCTCGTTTTCCGTGTCCCGGGCGCGGGGTACGTTTAAGGTACTGAGCCCGAATGAAGAAAGGAGTGTGGCATCGCCGGTGTAGATCTCGAAAGTCTCGATGTCGTTGATGTTGCGCAGGAAAGCCCAGTCGTTGTTATCGCTGTTCATGCCGAGCGCTGAGTATTGACCAGCCGGCATGTGTACGTTGCCGCCGTCGCGTCCGCTGAAGATGTAGCGCAGCGGTTCAGCGCCACTGTTGTCAATGTCGAACAAGTAAGCTGCCATTGATGACGGGTCGGCGTCAGGTGCGTTTCTCCAGTCAAACGTTATGCGGGCATTGACCGTGTGGGAGTGGTCAAGACACAGTTCCTTGTGGTCGCATGCTGTAAACAGTGTCGCCATTGCCGGTATCAGTATCAGTTGTGAAATACGTTTCATCTTGAGCCTCCTTTCCGGTTGAAGTTACCGTTGCCGATGAGCCATACGAGCGAAATCTCGGCTTTGGTCGGACCAAACCAGTTGAGCCGTCGTGTAGACTGCCACACGTAGTGCTCGTCAGCCGGTTTGTATTCTTCATATTTACCGCCTATGTATCCTATTCCTATAGTGAAATCTATGTTGAGGCGCCGGCTGACCGGTAGAGAGTAACCATACTCCACTCCAGCCGTGAGCATGCATCGGTCCCAGAGGTTATGTCCCGGGAGACCGCCCATGTAGCCGCGACCACCCCATTCAAAGTCAAATGTCAGAACTCCTGCCGACACTCCTACGTGATGACCTGTCAATGGCTTTTCTGCAGCTTTACGTCCGAACCAGTAGCGTGTCCCCAAGTTGCCGCCGTAGACTCGCCAGTAGCGGTGGCGGTGGTTGGAATCCCACCAGGCATAGGACCAGTCGGCAGTGACCGACCAGTTTTTCCCGACGTATAGTTCGGCACCGATATTGGGCACGGCTAACGCGTCGTAGAGCATATTGGTTTTTATCGCCAGGTATAAATTGCGGTGGGCGGGAATGTCAGTCGATATAGGTTGACCGATGCCGTAGACCGAGACCGGAAACAGGGCCGGTGCTGAAACAGGTGTGGCATGTCCCTTGAGGGACATTCTCACCGGCTCAAATTCAACCATCAGCCGAGAGAAACGCAGAGCGGGGAACATATTACGATACATGTATCGGTAAGCTTTGCCTCCACCTATCTGCTGGAGTTGCAGGAGATTTGCAGCATCGTCAGGCGCGCCATCAGCAATCGATCCGGTATTTCATCCAGTAACGCCATTACCTTGTCACGATCAGGCACGTTGACGTCGTCTCTCACCATAGCGGCGAGTCCGTTCCAGTCACGACCGGTGAAGTAAAACTCGGTTTTCGACTCGGGCAGGTCGGTGCGTGCGGAAAAGTAGGAGAAAATTTCGTCGGCTCGTCGCTGCGATAGCCGGCGGTTGAGTGTTACGGGACCTTCGGGTGAAGCGCTTCCTGTCACACGTATGCTGCGGATGCGCATCGCCGAGTCGGTATCGGCGTTCAACTGCTGTATCATAGCTTTGAGGCGCGTCCCGTTGTCGCTAAGAGTGGTGTCGAGTATATAGGCTCCCTGACGGAACAGTATCTCTGTCGAGTCGCTTACTACTGCGGCATTACCGGCAACGCCGTTGCCGAGCAATATGACCGATGCGATTATCGCTTTTCCGTTTAGTGAAGCCATGATGAGAAATTTTATAGAGATAGATGTTTTTTTTGAAACGTGTGTTATAGTTTTTACAGCGGTAATAGTTTTTATCACTCCCGTATATAAGCATAACATATCGCGTATTGAAAAGTTCCTATTATACAATGTTAAAAATGAAATGGAAGCGTTATCGGCGCTTTAGATACGGTGATATATAAAAAGTATCAGTGCGGGGGCGGTTGAATAGAAGCTTTTTTGTATTTTTGTAAAATGAAAAAACTGTCGGCGTGAGCGTGACGCGCGTACCGCTGAATGTAATTATTGCTTTAAATCTAACTAACTAATTGTAAACTATGAAGTTGTCAATGCTTTCTGTCTCTTTGCTGATGGGGCTTGCCGGGCTTTTTGCCGCTCCGGTCTCGTCGGCATCGGAGCCGGGGACGTTCAGTGCCGGAGAGGGTACGTTCCTGCTCGATAACGAGCCTTTTGTGGTGAAAGCCGCCGAGCTCCACTATCCCCGTATTCCACGACCTTACTGGGAACATCGTATCCAACAGTGCAAGGCACTGGGTATGAATACGATATGTCTCTACGTGTTCTGGAATGCCCATGAACCGCAGCCCGATGTGTATGATTTTACCGGTCAGAACGATCTCGCCGAGTTTATACGTCTGTGTCAGAAAAATGACATGAAGGTCATCCTGCGTCCCGGTCCCTATGTGTGTGCCGAGTGGGAAATGGGTGGTCTGCCCTGGTGGCTTCTTAAGAAAAAGGATATAAAACTGCGTGAGAACGACCCGTACTTTCTCGAGCGTGTAGAAAAGTTTGAGAAGGCTGTAGCCGAGCAGGTCGGTGACCTGACAATCGACAAGGGCGGTCCCATCATAATGATTCAGGTCGAAAACGAGTATGGCTCGTATGGCGAGGACAAGGAGTATGTCGCTAATATCCGTGACATGGTTCGTGAGAATTATCCCGACGTGACACTGTTTCAGTGTGACTGGTCGTCCAATTTCACCAAGAACGGACTTGATGATCTGGTGTGGACGATGAACTTCGGAACCGGAGCTAATATCGATCAGCAGTTTGAACCTCTTAAAAAGATACGTCCCGAGAGCCCGCTGATGTGTTCGGAGTTCTGGAGCGGATGGTTTGACAAGTGGGGTGCACATCATGAGACCCGTCCCGCTGATGACATGATAGCCGGTATTGATGAAATGCTCTCCAAGGGTATATCGTTCAGCCTGTATATGACTCACGGCGGTACTAACTGGGGACACTGGGCAGGAGCCAATTCACCCGGATTTGCTCCCGACGTGACTTCATACGACTACGACGCGCCTATCAGCGAGTCAGGTGTCACCACTCCCAAGTATTGGGCGCTCCGCAAGACGCTTGCAAAATATATGGACGGCAAGAAACAGGCAAAGGTACCCGCCATGCCATCGAAAGTGATCGCCGTGCCTGAGTTTAAACTGACGGAGTATGCTCCGCTTTTTGCCAATCTTCCCGCACCGGTCAAAGATCATGACATCAAGACCATGGAAGAGTATGACCAAGGATTTGGCTCAATCCTCTACCGTACCGAGCTTCCTCATCTTGCCGAACCCGCGCTCCTGACGGTCAGCGACGCTCATGATTATGCACAGGTGTTTGTCGACGGAACTTTCATCGGTAAGCTCGACCGCCGTAACGGTGAGAAGGAAATTATACTTCCCGCATGCCGCAAGGGTGCTGTGCTCGATATTCTTGTCGAGGCGATGGGTCGCATCAACTTCGGTCGCGCGATCAAAGACTATAAAGGTATCACCGACAAGGTAGAGCTGACGATGGATGTCGACGGACGCAAATTTGTCTGCGACCTGAAGGACTGGGAGGTGTTCAACATTGTTGACGAGTATGAGACATATACTTCGATGGACTTTCAGCCGGTCGGCTCGCTGACCGATGATAAGGGACAGCGGATGCCCGGAGTGTACCGCGGTACATTTAACTTGTCAAAGCCCGGTGACACGTTCCTCAATTTTGAGACCTGGGGTAAGGGACTTGTCTATGTCAACGGTCACCCGATGGGTCGTATCTGGGAGATCGGTCCGCAGCAGACACTCTACATGCCCGGATGCTGGTTGAAGAAAGGTGAGAATGAGGTAATAGTATTTGACGTTATGGGACCGCGCGACGTGACCGTCGAGGGACTGAAGGAGCCGTTGCTCGATCAGCTTCTTGTCAACAAGCCGCTTACCCATCGTCAGGAGGGTGAGAATCTTGATCTCTCGGGCGTGAAACCCGCTCTGTCGGCATCTTTTGCTCCCGGCAACGGATGGCAGGAGATACAGCTTCCGACTCCGGTACGCGGTCGTTATGTCGCACTTGAGGCACTTAACGCTATCAACGGCGGTGACGTCGCCTCGATAGCCGAGCTCTATCTCGTAAACGACAAGGGCGAGCGTCTGTCACGCGAACCGTGGATCATCGACTATGCTGACAGCGAGGATGTTGCACGTCTGAACTGTTCAGCCGATAAATTCTTTGACCTTCAGGAGTCGACCTATTGGAGCACTTCCAAGGGTGATACATTCCCTCACGCGGTAGTTATCGATCTCGGCGGAGAGTACACCATCACCGCTATCCAGTATCTCCCCCGTATGGAGGCAGAGGTTCCCGGTGCTATCGAGCGTTTCAACCTATACGTGTCGCCGGTCGCCTTCCCCAAGTGACCTGTAGAACCGGGTATCGGTATACCCGTTCATGATACATAAACAGAGGAGCCTGACTGCAAGTGTCTGCGGTCAGGCTCTTCTGTTTATATAATTAATGTGTTTGCGGGTGAGAATTAGCGGAGCGTTGTGGTGCCGATCTCCCTGATGGCTCCGGTCGTGGGATCAAAGATGACGTAGGCGGGAGTCTTACGGTCAGTGAACACGGTGGGTTTAAGGGCGTAAAGGATGCCGTATTGAGCAATGTCATACTGACTGTCAGACAAGACATTGCCGTCAAACATCACAGTCATGCGTGCCTTGCCTGGTATACGGTAGATAAATCCGTTTTTCGGCGCCTCGACAGTCTGTCCTTTCTCGTTAACCGGCTCTTTGCCGCGGTCAGTAACGGCTAATGATAGATATATGGGTTCTCCTGAAAGGTCATCAGGGTCGACCATTCCGTCTACCGGAGAGATGCGCGCGATAATGACGTCCGACACCTCCTCGGCAGGGGTATAGGTCAGGGAATAGACATCGGTCGATGTCTGTACGGTTCCGGTGAACATAGCCATCAGCGCGGCTTCCTGGGCATTGATGTTGTCGAGTATTAGCTGCATCGCCTGTCCGTCAGGGGGCATCTGGTCAGCCTGTCCTGTAAGCAGATCGGTGCGGCTCTGGCGTAGTTCAAATATGTGGGCGGCGGCAAGCTCGGCGCGCTTAGCCACCGATTGACTCTGTGAAATCTCCTCGCCGAGAGCATGCTGAGCGGCAGCGATCTGTAATGCTGTCGGTGCCGCCGGCTGTGGTTCCGGAAGAGACTTGGCTGTCCGCTCAAAGACCTCCTCAGTGTTTATTGCAAGAGGGACGTTGTCCTCGCTGAGGATCATGTAGGGAGCTCCGCCGTTGGCTTTCAGTTGTATAGTGTAACGCTCGGGCGACTGAGCTACACCGCGCGGATTGACCGTCACGCTTTTCACGTCGATTGAGCGGGACGGCTCGGCAATGGGATTGTCGATGTTGAAATATTTCTTTGCATATTTATAAAATTCACCCGGAGTCTTGACGGTCAATTCGGTCTCGATGGTGATATCGAGAACAGTCGAAGGCAGGGTATAGACGATCCCGTAGTTGTTGGCGTTGGTAGCCGATATTTTCTGTACCGTCTGTGCGTCAAGGTGTGCAGCTCCTGTGACGGCGACAATTGCGGCGAAAGTCAGTAGTCGGTTCATGCTTTATCTTTTCTGGTGATTTTGTTATGGTGACTGGTTAAGCGTTGTTGGTCAGTAGGTTCATCACGTTCATGATCGCGCGTCCTGTCGAAGCGGCGATGTCGGTTGCCGTGACACCGTACTCGCCATGATCTCGCGCCGCTATCTCGCCGGCGACACCGTGGACATAGACGGCTATTAACGAGGAAATCTCGGGACGGTAGCCCTGAGCGGTGAGCGACACGAGGATACCGGTCAGCACGTCGCCGCTACCGCCTGTAGCCATAGCGGGGGTGCCTGAAGAATTGAAATAAACCTTTCCGTCGGGGCGTATGATCGCTGTGTGATGACCTTTCAGGATGACAAATATCTTGTAGTACTGGGCAACTTCGATAGCCTTGCGCAGACGTGCTTCGTCAGAGGGTTGAGGACCAAACAGGCGGTCAAACTCGCCGGGGTGGGGGGTAATGATCGACAATACGGGGATGAGATTGAGGATCGCCGGCTTACGTGCGATGCAGTTGAGAGCATCGGCATCGATGATAATAGGTTTATTGCGTGCCGAGAGGAAATCCTCTACGGCTTTTACCGTGACATCGGCGGTGCTTATACCGGGACCGATAGCGACTGCGTCAAAGTCAACACCGAGCTTTATCTCGGCGAGGTTTATATCGCCGGTGTTGTACTGGTACATGGCGTCAGGGACGGCTGTCTGAATGATGTTGTAGCCGCATTTCGGCGCCTGGACGGTCACTTTGCCGGCTCCTGACCGCAACGCTCCGCGAGCCGCGAGCACGGCGGCTCCCATCATCCCGTAACTGCCGGCGATGATCATCGCCGAGCCGTAGTCGGCTTTGGACGAGAATGGAGAGCGGTGTTTAAGTGAGTTGTGAATCTCGCGGCGCTCTACGAGGTGAAAGCGGGCGGGAATCTCGGCGATGGCTTTCTCGCTGAGACCGATATCGATGACTTTCCACTCACCTACGAGCTCGGCGTTATCGGCAAGGAAAAACGCAAGTCGCGGAAACTGGATTGCAATTGTCAGCGACGCGTGTATGATGTTACGGTTGATAGCCCCTGTATTCCAGTCGCCTGTCATACCTGACGGGACGTCAATGGAGACCACGGTCGCTCCCGAGTCGTTGATATATTGTACAAGTGTCTTGAATCCGCCGTTCAGGCTGTCGCGGAGTCCTGTGCCAAACAGTCCGTCGATGACGAGATGTCCCGGCGACAGGTTGGGCAGGGTGAATTTATCGATTATTTCGTTGAAATAGAAATCAGTGGTTGAGGCGAGGAGCCGTGCGCGGCTTTCGGCGCACTGTGCCGATAGTCGGTTGCCACCGATGTTGAACAGATACACCTCGGGTGAGTAGCCCTGTTCAAGCAGCTGGCGTGCGACGGCGAGAGCGTCAGCACCGTTGTTGCCGGGACCGGCAAACACAACAAGCGGCTTGCCCGGGCGCCAGCGCGAGACGATTTCAAAAGTGACGCCTTCGGCAACTCGCTCGATCAGCTCCATCGGGTCAACGCCTTCGTCTTCGATGGTGCGACGGTCTATTTCTCTTATTTCCTGTGTAGTGAATATCTTCATCTTTATATGTTGCGCAAGTTGATTACAAAATTACAAATATTATGGATGAGCGACTCAAAAGTTTGGTATAAAAAATCTCCAAACGCTGTAAAAAACAGTTATCGGGTTATCATGACGCCGGTAAAAGGTGCCGTAAGGTAAAAAAAACAGTCGTGATAGAGTGACAACTCGAAAACATTGATTAATTTTGCATCATCAATACACGACAATGAAACAGGTTACATACAACGGGCTTACATTTGAGCCATATATAGAAAAAGATAAAATCGCAGCACGTATCAGTGAACTTGCCGAAGTCATCAAGCGCGACTGCGAGGGTACGCTACCCTTGTTTATCTGTGTGCTTAACGGAGCTTTCCCCTTTGCGTCAGATCTTTTCAGAGCTGTCGACATGGATGCCGAGATTACATTTATCCGTCTCAAAAGCTATGAGGGAATGGGTTCGACAGGTGTAGTGAAAGAGGTGCTGGGACTGGGTGAAAACATCAAGGACCGCACTGTTATCGTAGTAGAGGACATTGTCGACACCGGTAACACCATCCACAAACTTGTCAACGACCTGAAGAAACTTGAGCCGGCATCGGTGAAGATCGCTACGTTGCTTTTCAAACCGGAGTCTTTGCAGTGTGACGTCAAGCCAGACTATGTGGGCTTTGCTATCCCGCCGAAATTCATTATAGGATACGGTCTCGACCTTGACGGTCTTGCACGTAATCTCTCCGATATATACGTGCTCAAAGAGCAGCATGACTGATAAGTGCCGGTAAAGCGTAGCGGTCACGGCACGTACCTCAGTTAAGAACCTAAGCACGCCGCCTATGATTTATTACGTTACCAGTCGGTGTGATTAATAAAAATTTGATCTATTATGTTGAATCTGGTAATTTTCGGACCTCCCGGAAGCGGGAAAGGAACTCAAAGTGAACGTCTGATAGACGAGTACGGACTGTTTCACATCTCGACGGGAGAGGTGTTGCGCGACCATATAGCGCGTGGCACGGAGTTGGGACGTGTAGCCGACAGCTACATCTCTCAAGGGCATCTCATCCCCGATGACCTGATGATTAATATCCTGAGTGATATCCTTGACAGTAATCCTGCCGCAGCGAAAGGCGTAATATTTGACGGTTTTCCCCGTACAGTTCCTCAGGCAGAGGCTCTGAACAAGATGCTTGCCGACCGCGGACAGAAAGTGCATGCCGTCGTAGGTCTCGAAGTCCCCGACGATGAACTTGTCGACCGTCTTGTCAAGCGCGGTATCGAGTCAGGTCGTTCGGACGACAATCCCGATACCATTAAGGAACGTCTTAATGTCTATCACTCACAGACGAGTCCTCTGCGTGAATTCTATCAGCGCGAGGGTATCTATCATCCCATTCATGGGAGCGGTTCGGTCGACGAAATTTTCAACGACATCAGGGGTCGCGTCGATAATGTGAATAAGGACTGACGGGTAATAAATATCACAATATAATGTGCCGCCGGCTGTCTGCTCATCGCAGTACGGTCGGCGGCACACGCTATTATGACTATTTATTATTGAGTGTGGGTTATTCTGGTTTCATGATTTTTTCCCGGAGACAGGGGTTTCGACGAGAATTTCTTCGCTGATGACCTCGGCATGTTCGCCCTGATGGTTAGTCTTTTTAGCATTGCGCTTGAGCGCCAACTCGATTGCGCGGTCAACATCCCGGCTATCGATTATGATTTCGTCCTGTACGGTTTCTATTTTCTTTTTCATAGTCTGATCATTTTGAGTGTTTTCTGATATAATAACGTCTCAGCATCGCAACAGGTTCATCAAAGTGGCGATAACGGCGGCTCACTCCGGGACGCGGCGGTAGGTTGTGAGTCGTGTTGGATTCTGCGAAAAAACTTTTGGGATATATTTTTGTTATTTTGAAAAAAGCGTTGTAACTTTGCAGTGCTTTCAACTATTGTAGGCAAGTAGCCGGAGGGATTGTTTAAATGCGGTCTGACTCTATGATTGCCGGCATCATTCCCCTTAAGAACTATTTCAAATTCCTGACCAAGACTATTATTCAAAGTTATTACTTTGTGGCGCTTGTTGAGCGATGTACTGATGAGACTGTCAGGAGAAACAATATTTTATTATATGTATAATATTTCAGAACTTTATGCGATGGACGACAATCAGTTAAAGTCGGTCGCAGAATCTATGAATTTAAAGAAGATAGATTTTTCTGATAAGGAAAGTCTGATTTACGATATCCTTGACCAACAGGCATTTGACCATGCGTCGGCATCGTCGACCACGGAGAAGAAACGCCGGGAACCGCGTCAACGTAAAGAAAAGAGTGCCAAGACTGAACAGGTCAAGGCTGTGGAACCCAAGGCAGAGCCCGAACAGGCTCCCGCCGCTCCCGCTCCCGAGGCGGCTGCTCCTGCACCTGCCGAAGCCCCCAGCGAGCAACCCCGAAAGCGTGGTCGTAAGCCCAAGAATGTGGAATCGACCGAGGCTCCTGTCGTCGCAGTTCCCGAAGCTGCACCTGCTGAACCGGTCAAGGAAGATGAAGAAAAGAAAGAACCTGCAGTCGCACAGCAAGGCGGTCGCAAACGCGGTCGCAAATCGTCGAAGGTTCAGGCTGAACATGTCGCTGAGGTAGCCGTAGCGGAACCTGAAGTACCCGCCGAAGAACTTGATCATCGGGACTTGCTCACACTCACACCCCCGATTAAGGAGGTCAAGGACGAGCAACCTGTTGCAACAGCGGAACAGTCGGTATCCGAGACCCAGACGGAGGCTACGGAGCATCCGACGGAGGAACAGCGCCGTGAACAGCGCAACGATTTCCGCAAGGACACTTCGTTAGGTTCGTTCTTCCCCCGCAGTGAGGGTCGTAAGTTTGTCCCCCGCACGCAGCGCGAAAAAGAGGAGGCAGCGATAGCGGCTGCATCGGCTCCTATCATCATTCAGGAACCCGGTCCGCAGCAACAGCAGCCACAGCAGGGAAAAAACAAGAATAAGAAAAACCGTAATAACAACAATAATAACAATCAGCAACAGCAGCGTCAGCAGCAACAGCCGCTCTACTCGTTTGAGGGACTGATAGAAACGACCGGTGTGCTGGAGATAATGCCTGACGGATACGGCTTTCTGCGCTCGAGCGATTTCAATTACCTCGCATCGCCCGATGACGTGTATGTCACTCAGTCACAGATAAAGAACTACGGACTGAAATCGGGCGACGTGGTAGAGTGTACGATCCGTCCTCCGCGCGAAGGTGAGAAGTATTTCCCGATGAGTGCCGCCAAGAAGATTAACGGACGCTCGCCCGAGTTTATCCGTGACCGTGTGCCGTTTGAACATCTGACACCTCTGTTCCCCGATGAGAAGTTTGACATCACGAGCGGTTCGACCTGTAATCTGTCGACCCGAGTAGTCGATATGTTCGCTCCGATAGGCAAGGGACAGCGCGGACTGATTGTAGCTCCGCCCAAGACCGGTAAGACCATATTACTTAAAGATATAGCCAATGCTATTGCCGAGAATCATCCCGAGACCTACATCATGATACTGCTCATCGACGAGCGTCCCGAGGAGGTGACCGACATGAGCCGCAGCGTCAATGCCGAGGTTATCGCGTCGACATTTGACGAGCCAGCCGAGCGTCACGTGAAGATTGCCGGTATCGTGCTTGAAAAAGCCAAACGCATGGTAGAGTGCGGACACGACGTGGTGATTCTGCTTGACTCGATTACGCGTCTTGCACGTGCCTACAAC
>CAYTWG010000046.1:0-18235 GCA_964442005.1 uncultured Bacteroides sp.
CGGCATGGTCAGGTACGGTCGATACAAACATTTTGCTGCCGTCGATAGCTTCATACAGTTTTTCAGCCTTGGCGATGTCAACTTTTTCGATTGCTGAGATTCCGCCGAGCTGTTTGTAATATTTGAGTGTCTGTAAAGCAGAGTAGATGGGGAGCACCGGAGGAGTGTTGAACATTGAACCCTTTGATGTGTGGGTGCGATAGTCCAGCATAGTGGGAATAACGCGATCGACATGACCAAGCGCGCTCTCCTTTACTATTACGATAGTCACACCGGCAGGAGCGAGATTTTTCTGTGCACCGGCATATATAAGATCATATTTTGACACGTCAACGGGACGTGAGAATATGTCGCTCGACATGTCCGATACAAGAGGTACGGCTACCTCGGGATCTTTACGTATCTCGGTTCCGTAAATGGTATTGTTGGTCGTATAGTGGAAATAGTCAGCGTCAGCCGGAACGGTGTAGTTTTTAGGAATATAGTTGTAGTTTTTGTCCTCAGAGGATGCAACAACGTCTACATCGCCGAATATCTTGGCTTCTTTGATCGCTTTGTGTGCCCATACACCGGTGTCCATGTATGCTGCCTTGGTCTTTAAGAGGTTGAACGGAACCATGCAGAACTGCATGCTTGCGCCTCCTCCAAGAAACAGCACATGATAGCCTTCGGGTATCTCAAGCAGCTCTTTTACTAATGCTGCGGCTTCGTCAATGACAGCCTGAAACTCTTTGCTGCGGTGAGACACCTCTAAAATCGAGAGACCGGTATCGGCAAAATTGAGAACGGCGTCAGCCGTGTTCTTGATTGTGTACTGGCTCAGGATTGATGGACCCGCATAAAAATTATGCTTTTTCATACGAATGATGGTTTAATTGATGATTAACTTTGACAAAGTTACATATTATTCCATAAATTATTGCAATTATACACGGAGAAATTTAAAAATATGTAGATTTTGTCATTTTTATAAATTCAATACTCCCGCCGGTAACGACAGGAGTATTGAGGTTATCTTTAATATCGGAATGACCGGTTATCGGATAAGGACTTTATCAACGTTGTTGCCGACACGACGGATATAGATGTTTCCTGCCGCGGGATTATCGATGCGTACACCCTGGAGGTTGTAGTAGACAGGCGCTATGTTATCTACAGAGACATTTTCAACACCGGCAACGTTGATGTAGTCGCTGAACTCGGCACGGAATGTCTCATACATTTCGTTCTCATCGTAGTCAAACTCGCTGATAGTCCAAGTGAGAGGATAGCCGTAAGTCTCGTCATACTCCACTACGCCTTCCGTGCGGTCGATTACCTCGGCATACGTTCCGTCGGTGTACTGCACTTCCTCAAGAAGAATCAGCCCGTAGGCATCATAATTATATGTTTCGGTGTAGCTCTCGGTGTAGTAGGAATCACCCATGAAAATGTAGTCGGTAATGGTGAAGATGCGGCAGCTGCCGTACTCGTCGAGCGGCGTGTAATTGAAAGTTGAAACTATATCGTCGCCTTCTTCCTCGTCGTAAACTTTCATGGTCAGGGAGTATCGACCGTCGGCGTGATATTCTGCCTCGACGGTTCCTTCCATGTCATCAATTAAGATGTCGGCTGTCTTGATGCGGTTGGAACCTTCAAAAAGATTGTCGGCTGAAACAATCTGTCCATCTGTTTCTTCCCAGACAATATTGGTGAATTTGTCGCCTGTTTCCCATGCGTAATCGTTGTTATCATAATCGTAGGTCAGACTCGACACCTCGATAGTCGATGCTTTCCCATCGGCTCCGTAGGTGATTGCAATCCGTTCGGTCGGATCAAAGTCGCCAAGAAAGAACACGGCACGCTCCATCAGTGTGACATTTCCGGCATCGTCGCGGGTCAGTGTCTGCTTGTACTTGTTAGACGCTGACCATTCGTCGCCGGTCCATACCTCTTCATTGTTGAGCGTGATGAAGTTGGTGACACGGGTGTCGTATTCACGTGACAGGCGGGTGTAGGGGGTGAACTCGGCTTCGGCATCTTCGGCAAACTCGGAGTAGCGTGAAGCGAGCATATTGTTGTCGTTCCATGTGTTGGTGGTGCGTGAAACTCCTCCTTCCTCGTCTGTGATTGTCTGGACAGCGATATTACCTTGTGAGGTGTATTCATTGTTGTATGTTTCCATCAGTTCCCATTCCATCCCGTTCCAGCCGTAGGCTTTCTGCGTTTTTGCACACCATAAGGCACCGGCATCTGCAGCGGTTGCGGCATAATGTTTCATGCCACGTGATTTAACTGTTCTGTGGGTTTCCTGAGCTTTTTTTACTGAGTGGATAAACTCACGCGTACCTGCTTCGCTCCCGAAGGCAACCAAAACCGCGCTTACGGCAAAAAGAGTAATTCTATTTCTCATAGACAGGGATAATTTATGTAAAACAATTTTGTACTTTGGAAACTTTTGAGTCCTAACTGGTGACAAAAGTACAAAAAAATGCAATAAGTTATATAAATTGTCCAATATAATTTGCCGCAAGGTGCAAGAATGTCGTTTTAATTATTCCATCGCTGCTGCTGTAGTGTTGCGAGTTTTTCTTCCGCGGGGTTGTCGGCAGCCTCCCAGAAACGGGTGCCGTTTATTGCATCGGGCAAAAATTGCTGTTTGACAAAGTGTCCCGGATAGTCATGCGCATATTTGTAGTCCGCTCCATAACCCATCTCTTTCATCAGGCTTGTCGGGGCGTTGCGTATGTGGAGCGGTACAGGCAGATCGCCGGTATTATTGACCATGCCGAGGGCTGCGTTTATGGCGAGATATGCCGAGTTGCTCTTGGGTGAGGTGGCGAGATAGATGGTACACTCGGCAAGCGGGATACGACCTTCGGGCATACCTATTTTCTGTATTATATCAAATGTGGCATTGGCAAGCAACAGGGCATTGGGGTTGGCAAGTCCTATATCCTCGGCGGCAAGTATGGCAAGACGTCGTGCTATGAACACCGGGTCCTCGCCGCCTGCGATCATGCGGGCGAGCCAGTAGATTGCCGCGTCGGGGTCGCTCCCGCGTACACTCTTGATAAATGCCGATATAATGTCGTAGTGCATCTCTCCGGCTTTGTCATAGGCGGCGGGATTTTCCTGAAGCCTTTCGGTGACGATACGGTCGTTGATGATGAGCGGTTTGCCGTGAGGTGTCGATTGTTCAAGCAGGTCGAGGATATTGAGCAGCTTGCGCGCGTCGCCACCCGAGAAGCGGAATAATGCATCTGTCTGTTCAACCGTGACGTTACGTCGTGACAGCACTTCATCAGTCGAGATGGCATGATCGAGAAGCCGTTGCAGTTCGGGAGCTTCAAGCGGCTTGAGGACATAGACCTGGGCGCGTGACAGCAACGGGCGGATGACCTCAAATGACGGGTTCTCGGTCGTAGCGCCTATTAGGGTTACGATGCCGCTCTCAACTGCGCCCAGCAGGCTGTCCTGCTGAGACTTGCTGAAACGGTGGATTTCGTCGATAAACAGTATGGGACGCCCCTGCGAGAACATGCTCGCCATGTCGGCACGGCACTTTTCTATAACTTCCCTGACCTCTTTTACGCCGGCATTGACGGCGCTGAGGGTGTAAAAGGATGATTTTGTAGAGTTGGCTATAATACGTGCAAGCGTAGTTTTCCCTACTCCCGGAGGTCCCCATAGAATAAACGAGGAGACATTTCCAGAGTCGATCATGCGGCGCAGGATGTTTCCGGGTCCGACGAGATGAGTCTGTCCTATATAGTCGTCAAGAGTTGCCGGACGCATTCGCTCGGCAAGCGGTGGTAGTATAGCCATAGATATTGGTCAGTTGTTTGTTTCAGCCCGTTTTTTACGGTTGTGAATGCAAAAATACTGATAAATTTGTCATAAAGCGTGCCCCGAGGTGTTAATAGAGTTTAATAAATTGCTGTGACGTTAATAAATTCCATCGTTTTTTATTAACTTTACACGTCTTAAGTAAATCTGCATCTGACGCATTGATAAAGGTGTCGCGGCGACGAACTTTAGCACCCTTGAAAGTGTTAGATGATTAAAGAGCGGAATTGATATGATTTTGGCTCGGTTATTTTAACATTTGGAATTACTTAAAACTATTTAATTATGGAGACTAACGAAAAAAATCAGACGGGTGTACCGAATAAGATGAGAATCGTGTTTGGAATTATTATGATTCTTATCTATATAGGAATGGGCGTGTTGTTGTTCTGCAATTTCTTCGGTTGGGACACTGCGCCGTGGTCAACTTTAAGATGGGTATTCGGTGGCGTTCTTGTCCTTTACGGAGTGTGGAGAGCCTACCGTCAGTTCAAGGGCATTGACTCGTCGATATGAAATAGCGTAGATTATGAAAAAATTGTTCCGGAACATAGGACTGGCGGCTATCGCCGCTGTCACAATGGCGTCATGCGGCTCTAAAGGCGGCAAGGCGCCTGTTGTTGCTACTACTACCAGCAGTAACGTGGCTGTGATGGCTTGTGACGCCTCATTTGAAAATATCATGCAGCAGGAGATCGATGTCTTTGAATACATCTATCCCGATTACAGCGTGTTGCCTTATTATATCGATGAGTCGGCATGCGTCGACTCTCTCATGAAGGGACGTACACGTCTCGCCGTGCTATCGCGTCCGCTGACTACGGCTGAGACCAACTATATTAAGACCAAGAAGAAAGTCACTCCTCATGTGTCACGTATTGCGGTCGATGCCATAGCTCTGATTGTCAACAAAGAAAATCCTGTCAGGGAACTGACTGTCAGTGAGATTTCCGGGATTCTCACCGGTAAATATACAAAGTGGCGTGATTTCGGTCCCTCTCCGCTCGGGGATATTGAGGTGGTGTTTGACCATCAGGGCTCAAGCACCGTACGCTACATGCGTGACTCTCTGATGAACGGAGCGCAGTTTGGCGACAATGTCTATGCTCAGGGAAGTAATCCCGCTGTGTTTGAAGCTGTAAAGACCCACAAGAACGCGCTCGGCGTGATAGGCGTGAGCTGGATATCGTATGATATGAATTCTTCGGACATGTCAGCGGCTTCACGTGCTGCTGATGTCGATAAGGAGAATGTCACCACGATGGAATTCCGAGATGAAATAAAAGTTGTTCCCGTGCGCAACGACACGGTGCTTGAAGCACGTGAGCCTTATCAATATTATATATTTGATGGCAGCTATCCGCTCTACCGGTCGATGTATCTCATCAATTGCGGAGTGACCGGGACGGCACCTCATCAGTTCTATGTATTCGTGACGGGCTGGCGCGGACAGAAAGTCATTCAGTCGACCGGCGTGCTTCCAAGCACAGTGCGTCCACGTTTTGTCGCTGTTGAGTAAAGAAGGCTTTGTGGTGACGGTCTATCGCAGAGGCGGTGACGTCGCCACACGCTATGTAATGGAAAAAATCAGTAATAATGCTTTAATAATTTAAATCAACAATGAAATTTAAGTTCTTATTCACTTTGTTGTTGGGCTCGACCTTAGCAGCGTCCGCTCAGCAAGGCTACAAAGATGGTGTGGAATATTTCCGCGCCGACCAGCCCGAAGAAGCTGCGATTATCCTTAACCGCACTTTCAACGATCCGTCAACCGACAAGGCTACCGCGCTCTTTTTCCTCGGACAGATTGCTCTCCATGATGGAAACGTCGCTGAGGCAAAATCATTTTTTGATAAGGGTATCGCGGCTGACCCAGCCAACGGTTATAATTATGTAGGTCTTGGTGCTCTTGCTCTGAAGAACGGTGACAAGGCAGCTGCCGAGAACTATTTCAAGCAGGGAAAGGATCATGCAAAGAAAGATGCCGTGCTGCTCATTGACATCGCTCGTGCATATTTTAATACTGATCCTGTTGCTTATGCAAAGGAAATACAGAAAGCTCTCAACGATGCCAAGAAGGCTGACAAGCAGGCTCCTGTAATTTACATCTTCGAAGGTGACATGGCTGCCGGTGAAAATGTCGGTACAGCTGCCGGTTTCTATGAAATGGCTCAGACTTTTGATAAAAACATGAGCCACCCCGAGGCTTATGTGAAATATGCACGTGTATATTTCCCCGTTAACCACAAGTTTGCAATCGATAAGCTTAAGGAGCTTCTTGAAAAGCAGCCCAACTCTGCGCTCGCTCAGCGTGAACTTGCCGAGAAATATTTCGAGAATGATCAGCTGACAATGGCTGCTGAGCAGTATGGCAAATATATCCAGAACCCCAACCACTTTGATAAGGACAAGCAGCGCTACGTAGGTCTGTTGTTCTTCGGCAAAAAATATCAGGAGTCATTTGATCTTGCAAAGACTCTTCTTGCCAAGGATCCCAGCAATATCTACATGCAGCGTATGCTTTTCTTCAACCAGGCTGCTATGAAGCACTGGAATGAAGCTGATAAATATGCCAAGGAATTCTTCGCTCATCCTTCACAGGACTTCGTTTCAAGCGACTACGCTAAATATGGTGAGGTGCTCCAGGAACTTGGTCAGGACTCGCTCGCTGTTCCTCAGTTTGAGCAGGCTGTGAACCTCAATCCCGAAAAACTTGAACTCCTCAAGGATCTCAGCTCGGCTTACAGCTCGGCTAAGATGTATCTTGAAGCAGCCGAAACTTACGAGAAATATATCAACACGGTTGAGTCTCCTCTCACCAATGACATCTTCACTCTTGCCCGCCGCTATCAGAATGCTGCTTCGGTTGTGACTGATTCAGTCGCTCGTTTAGCAGTGCTTGACAAGGCTCTCAACTATGTGAATATGGCTCAGGAGAAGGCTCCCGAAAATGCTCTCGTAGCTAACACGAAGGCTCGTATTCTTCTTGTAAAGAATAATGGTGTTGCCGATCAGGACGTTGTTGATGCATTTGTGGCTGCGGTTGCTCTTATGGACACTGATCCCGAGAACGTTGTAAAGCGTAAGAATGATTACATCGTCGCTTATCAGACACTCGCTAACTACTATCTTGCTAATAAGGATGTTGATAACGCAAAACTTTATCTCAACAAGTTCCTTGAAGTAGATCCGGAGAATGAGCCTCTGCGCACATATATCGAATCTCTGAAATAATCACAGCAAACGATTAGAATAATAACGTAATAATTTAAGGTGCGTCATTCCTCGGTGGAGATTGGCGCACCTTATTTTATTATATATTACGAGTCGATAGATTTTATCTGTCGGGTATGACGGCTTACTTGAAAAATAGTAGTATATTTGTGACTTGAAACCCGATAATACATTATATCGTAATGGATACCTTGCTTCCCTTTGCATTCATCTGTCTGACATCATTTTTTACACTGACCAATCCGTTGGGTACGATGCCCGTGTTTCTCTCAATGACGCGCGGTCTTGACCAGGCGCAGCGTAAGGCGATAGTAAAGCGTGCCACGATTATTTCTTTCGTGATTCTGATATGCTTTACTGTGTGCGGTCAGGTTTTGTTCTCGCTGTTTGGGATCTCGGCTAACGGATTCCGTATTGCGGCAGGCTTTATCATTCTTAAAATCGGATTTGATATGTTGCAGGCTAAGTACTCCAACACCAAACTGAAAGAAGAGGAAGTCAAGGATTATGCCAACGATATTTCCATCACACCGCTGTCAATACCGATGTTGTGCGGTCCGGGGGCAATTGCCAACGGCATCATGCTTATGCAGAATGCCGACAACATCCCCATGAAAGTCACATTGGTTGTCAGTATCGCTGTAATTTATCTGCTTACATATATAATTCTTAGTGCATCGACCCGTCTTGTAAAAGTTATCGGCGAGACAGGTAATAATGTCATGATGCGACTTATGGGATTGATTCTGATGGTGATAGCCGTCGAGTGCTTTGTCAGTGGATTGAAACCGATACTTATCGACGTTATCCGCGCCGGAAACGGTCTCGCCTGACACCTCCTCCGACAAATTCGGTTTTCAAATAACCTATAAATAGATACCTCTTAATGATGGATTGTTGAAGTTGATAGGAGAGGGAAACCGCGACGAGGTCATTTTCCCGTTGCCGTCTCACAATATGTGTCTAAAGGCATTGCGGCACTGGGTAGCCCGTGCGGGCATTGACAAACACATTACATGGCATTGCGCCCGCCACTCGTTTGCCGTCAATATCCTCAACAACGGAGCCAACATAAAGACCGTTGCAAGCCTGTTAGGGCATAGCGGGCTGTCGCAGACGGAGAAGTACACACATGCCGTCGATAGCCTGAAAGAAGCAGCGATAAATAGTTTGCCCGAGTTGAAATTTTAAATATCATCCATGCTGATACCGCCGCCATCACTGGTGGTATCATCGTTAAAACTGATATTACACGCATGAGTAATTTGTATTGAGCAACTACCGCCTTCAATCTTATTTTCGATGGATATAAAATCCGTTAGCCCATTATCTTTTCTTTTTATAAACATTATCTGCGTGCCGCCATCTGCTGACGCTTCGGTTGTATATTTATAATCAGCATACCGACTCATATATTTTTGGGTTAAACTGCTGAATGTTTGCCCCATTTTAACGGGGTTTAAATCATCCATCGAAACGACTAATGCCGTTACCCCATTACTTGAATTTGGTACAAGCATTATAGAAGCATCCAACCCTAAGAACTGACCGACATACATAACATAGCCATCAGCTTCGTTATAATACTTATAGCCTTTTTGTATCAACGCTTCTGCAAATTCGGCTTTAGTAGTTGTTTCAATAGGCAGCCCCAAAAACTCGACCGGAGAATATGCTTCAACACATAGACAGCACGAAAGATACACAAACGCCGCCAATATAAATTTTCTCATATCTAAAAGATTTCATTGCGCCCCTATAGATAAGGGCATTTTGTTAATATGATAATTTTGTAATAGTAAATAGTACTTTTGCTACTTTAGATATTGCCATACGGTGTACATCTTCATATCCGTATTCTTCATTGTCGGCTGAAAGCCGGTCGGTTATTGTTTTGATTACGATACAAAGAAAATAATAATTTTTGGATGTTGGTATATAAACCAACAGAAAATTGTAAAATTAAAATAGTTTAACATTTAAAATGTGCTTTGTTTGTGCTTTATAAAAATACAAAGCCCCTCTAAATCTGTTGTTTAGAGGGGCTTGTTGTGCGCATGAAGGGACTCGAACCCCCACGTCCTGAGACATTAGATCCTAAGTCTAACGCGGCTACCAATTACGCCACATGCGCGTGGATTTGTAAGGCAAAGGTACGCACTTTTTTTATTTTGTGCAATAGCTGTGCGTTATTTGTCTGACAATGTTGACTGACTTGCTGTGTGTTAGGAAAACTGCAACGTGATTATCAGTCTATTACCTCATATCCGGCTTCAACCAGAGCTTTGCGTATTGCTTCAATCTGTTCGTGATTGATTGTCTCAAGTTCAAGATGCAGCAGGCAGTTGTTGATTTCAGTGGTTACGTTCATTCGACCGTGGGTCACGGAGATGATGTTGCCCCCGCATTTCGCTACTACGGCGCACACTCCTGAGAGCTGTCCCGGCTTGTCGGAGAGGTTAAGTGTCAGTGTGCATGAACGTCCGCTCTTAGCGAGTCCGCGGTTGATGACACGGTTGAGGCTTGTGACGTCAATGTTGCCACCTGATACGAGGCATACCACCTTCTTGCCCTTGATGGGAAGATGATTGAACATAGCGGCAGCAACGGCAACAGCTCCGGCGCCCTCGGCAATGAGTTTCTGCTGTTCCATCAGGGCAAGGATTGCGGCTGCGATTTCATCCTCGGTGACGGTGACGATTTCATCGACGTAAGTTTTACACAACTCAAATGTCAGTGTTCCGGGCTCCTTGACCGCGATACCGTCAGCGATGGTCGATACAGAGTCGAGGTGGCAGCGCTTACCCTCAGCTATCGACTTATACATGCTCGGCGCTCCGGCAGCCTGTACGCCGTAGACCTTGATGTCGGGGCGTAATGTCTTTATTGCGAATCCGACGCCGGCAATGAGACCGCCTCCACCGATAGGGACTATGACCGCTTCGACATCGGGCATTTCTTCGATGATCTCAAGTCCGATGGTCCCTTGACCGGCAATCACCAGCGGGTCATTGAACGGGTGGACGAAAGTGTAGCCGTGCTTGTCGCGCAACTCGATAGCCTTACTGTAAGCGTCGTCATAGACTCCGGGCACGAGACACACTTCAGCACCGTAGCTTTTCGTTGCTTCGATTTTGGAGATAGGGGCTCCGGCGGGAAGGCATATAAGAGCCTTGATGCCATTGTGTGCTGCTCCGAGAGCGACACCCTGAGCATGATTTCCTGCCGAGCAGGCTATTACTCCTCGCTCCTTTTCTTCAGGGGTGAGCTGTGAGATTTTATAATATGCTCCACGTAGCTTGAAAGAGCCAGTGTATTGGAGATTTTCAGGTTTCAGATAAATTTCGGCATCGGGATTTAGTTTGGTAGGACCGATAATGCGGGGATGGCGTGCTACGTCCTTGAGGACTTGCTGTGCACGGTAGACTTCACTTATTTCAAGATTTTCCATCACTTAAAATGTTTTTTGCAAAGGTAATAATTTTTTGTTCCCGTGTAAGAAAAATTTTGCATCGGTCAGCGTTTTCTCGCCGGGCACACCACCAGCGGATAGGGATCTTTCATCGGGATGTCTTTACGTTTTTCTACCTCTTGAAGTAGTCTGAGAGCCTCTTCATTGGTGGAACATGCCGCTGCGACAACGTAGTAGAGCGGTTCGCGTGTCTGGATTATCAGCGCGTCAGGGTACCCGTTGGCTATGAGTCGCTGACGCAATGACTTTGCGTTGAACAGTTGTTTAAATTGCGCGACAACAATGTTGCGTGGCATCAGTTGTGCTCCTTCGGGAGCTTGGTCGCTGACGATTGAGACGTATTCGGTTCTGACAGGCATCTTTTCAGAGCCGACGGTCACATTATTGTTGCGCGCCTCGTTGCGTATGTTGGCATACACCGTGGCGTCAAGACCTTCATTATCATGCTGCTTGGCTATCTCGTATGCCGCTTTGTAGTTTTCCTCGCTTGTCTTGCACGAGTTCATTGTAGCGGTCAACAGGAGCATTGCTCCTGCAATATAAAAAAACTGTTTCATAATTTTATTTTTCCGAGTTCTATAACTTCAAGGTCTTTGATGTTGCCATTGTCAAGAGTGAATCTTACCAGAGTGCGTTCACGCTGCCAGCCGTGATGTCCGGCGGCTCCGGGATTGATGTGCAGACATTGCAGTCGGTCATCATACATTACTTTCAGTATGTGGGAATGTCCCGATATAAAAAGTTTCACTTTGTTGTTGTAGATTGCACGGTCTATACCGGGTGCGTATCGTCCCGGGTATCCTCCGATATGGGTCATCAATACATTAACACCCTCTACGGTGAATAGTTCCTGCTCCTTGCACCTGCGACGCACCATGCCGTTGTCGATGTTGCCGCTTACAGCTCTGACAACCGGTGCTATCTCTTCAAGCCGTGCTATGACGCTGATGTCGCCGACATCGCCGGCATGCCATATCTCGTCGCAGCCTGCAAAGTGTTTGGCGAAGCGGTCGTCCCAGCATGAGTGAGTGTCAGATAGCAGTCCAATACGTTTCATAACAGTCAGAAGTTTTGAAGAATCAATATTTCGCGGGGAGCAAATGTCATCTCGTCCTCTATCGTGATATCGCGCCCTGACAGGATATCACGCATTACGGTGCCCGTAGGCAGGATTTCGGCGGTACGGTTCATCGCTACGGTGATCGGACTGTCATTACCGTTCATCAATACATGGATTTCGCGGTCACCGAGTTTGCGGCGGTAGACATAGATTCCGTGCTGCGGCATGAAATGTTTTAGAGAGCCGTGCGCTATTACATCGTTAGCTTCCCCTTTACGCCAGTTGAGCAGTCTGATGAGGAAAGCGGTGGCTTCCTGTTGCAGGGGGGAGAGTCCGCTGTTGGTGAAAGCATTGATGGTGTCGCCCGTAAATCCTCCGGGCATGTCGCGCCTGACGTAACCGTCGCTTCCTTCCTTTGAACCGTTCATGAGCAGTTCGGTTCCGTAATATATCTGAGGTATTCCGCGTGATGTCAGCAGAAATGTCTGAGCTTGTTTCCAGCTTCCGAGCGAGTCGGGCATCTCGAGGAGGAATCGGTCTGTGTCATGGTTGTCGAGAAATGTCAGTATGTGCTGAGGGTCGGGAAACAGGTAGTCAAGTGCAAGATGGTCGTAGATTTTGTTGAGTCCGTTCCATGGATCGGTCTGCTCGGTAAATGCTTGCCGACCGGTGATTGACAATACGAAGTCCATGACTGTCGGCAGATTGGTGTCAGTCGGATTGACCTTGCTGCCACGCTGCCAGAACGCTTCGCCACCTTCAGAGCCATACCAACATTCACCGACGATGTTGTAGCCTGGATATTCACGCTCTATGTCGGTAATCCAGCCTGACATGGCGTTCATGTCGGCATAGGGATAAGTGTCCATGCGTATGCCATCGATTTTAGAGTCTTCGATCCACCATATCGAATTTTGTATCAGGTACTTCATGAGGTGGGGATTACGCTGATTGAGGTCAGGCATACCCTCGACAAACCATCCGTTGACTGTCTTGTCGAGATCATAGTCGCTCACATAAGGGTCATGGAGGGTCGACAGGCGGAAATTGGTCTGCTCAAAGGCATCGGGATGGTTGAACCAGTCATGAAACGGCATGTCGTCAATCCAGCGATGGGTATAACCCACATGGTTGAATATCATGTCCATCACGACCTTGATGCCGCGCGAGTGGCAGTCGGCTATCAGTTCGCGCCACTCGTCGTTGCTTCCAAAACGTGGGTCGATCGCGTAATAGTCGGTCGTGGCATAACCGTGGTAGGACCCTCCGGGGATATCATTGGTGAGTACCGGATTGACCCATACGGCTGTAACGCCGAGCGAGTCGATATAGTCGAGGTGGTCTCTGATGCCTTTGATGTCACCGCCGTGTCTGCCGTTAGGGTCGTTACGGTCGACCGCGACGGGGTAGGAGAGTGCGGTGGCGCATACGTTGTTTGTCGTGTCACCGTCGGCAAATCGGTCAGGCATTATGAGATATAACACGTCTGATGCGTCAAAGCCTTTGTAGGCGTCAGCCGGCAACGTGCGTTCTTTAAGTGTGTAAGGTATTGTCCAGTGTTTTTTGCCCTGATGAAACTGCAGATCGATCGTGCCGACAGGAGTTGCCGGACTTATTGTCAGGTAGACAAACAGATAATTCGGGCTTTCGGCTCCGGTTGTCTCTATGATTTTGATGCCCGGGTAGTCGGTCGATACGTTTGCCGAACTGATGTTTTTACCGGTAATCATGAGTTGAAGTGTATCCTGAACCATGCCGGTCCACCAGTACGGGGGCTCGATAGTGACCGTCGGTCGTTCTTTGGAACTTGCGGTAAGCGACATTACGGCTACGGCTGTCAGTACTAAGATTGAAATGTATCTTTTCATGGGTTATTGTTGACAATAGTGATTCTGTCTATGAGTATTATGTTGGTTTCTTTGTTGAAATCGGAGAACGGAGCCTCGATATAGTCGATTGACAGACGGTTGATACCCGAGTGCAGTTTGACCGGCAGAATGTTGGTTGTCGATGTCTGTCGGCTCCAGTCGCTTTTATGGCTCCAGTCGCGTGGAAGTCGTTGCGGGAAGATAAATACGCCCTGTCCCGTTCCGTTGACGGTAAGCTGTCGTAAGGCGCACTTGCGTGTGGGATTGACGATGCCAAGTCCGTTAAGATAGCTTAGACTGACAAGATAATCGCCGCTGTCGGCTACGGCTACGTCAAATGCCAGCGAGTGGTTTTTCCATCGGGTCGATTGGACAAACCGCGCTGAAATTTCTTTATCCTTGATGATGCGTGTGCCCGGACGGGCTATATCTTTTGCTGCAATTGAGATAAGTCGGTTGTGTGGAACAAATGCAACCGGAGTGTTGGAAAATCCTATGAGTCGGTTATCAAGAACCGGTGCAAATGCTACGAAATAGACATGTTTGTCGTCATATAGATCATATTGATGTACTGGTATGACCTCTTCCATCATGCCGTTGAGATAGGTCATGTATTTTTCGCCGGGAACGCCGTTGCTTATATTATAAGTGTGGTTGTTGCTGACGGTTACTGTCGGGACGGGGGGAAGTTGCGGAACCGATTGGGCAAATGTGATTTCGTTGCGTGTATCGGATTGTCCGGCAAGGGTTATTGTGACCGTGTGACGTCCTTCGATCGTTGCCGGAACCATGAAATCGTTGACCGGTCGCCCGTCGATGGCAAATGTCGAGATTATATCGCCGGTCCCGTGTATCGTAATGTCAAGAATGGCTTTACGGTAATGAAACCCTGCAAGATGTTTGTCTCCGGTAAGTATTGACGGGATGAACGGATCGAAAATCAGCCCCTCGGTGGATAGATTCATTCCCAGCAATCCACGATATAGAACGCCTCTTATCCCGGCGGCGTAGCGCCTGTCGGCGGGTAACCTCAGTTGAGATGCTGTGAAGGCGGCTAATGCATGGGCTGCGGCATTGTCGTTGGCTGCAGCCGACGATGCGATTGTCCATGCCGCGCATGTCAGAGCCGAGTATGGTTCGTCGGCAGCATCGGGAGCCGGGTACAGAACCGGCACGCGGTCCTGCAATACCGGAGTCTGTGCAATCAATGAACGGCACATTTGTATTGATGACACATTGTGAATGACGGCGAGAGCCTGACCGTAGTTGTCGGTTGACTCGGCTGCGATAGGATAGACGGCATTATACAGTCCGCGGGAATATATCCCGAGATTGGGAATCCACATCAGGTTGTTTATGGCTCGGCACAGCGAGTCGGCACGTGCATTATATCGTTCTGATAATGTAAGGCCATCGTTGTTCCCGTCTTTGTCTTTCATGGCGGCGAGGGCGCGGTAGGCTGCTGCATACATCACGTTAGAACGAAGGTTCAGAGTCTCAAACAGTTCTATCGGTCCCATTTCGGCAGGGAACGCACCTCGTCGCGTGGCAAGCGAGACCGGGACACCTCGGAATAGTCCCCGGTCGATGTTGAACGAGAATGTACGGTCAATCTCAAGCGAGCGTTCCGATATGTCGGCTGCTTCTTTAATCCAGTTGTGGTCACCCGTCGCTTTGCCTGTTTCCCATGCGGCAACTATCCAGTCGGGATTACCCGACAATATGGGGCGTGACAGGATGCTGTCGTTGACAATAATGAACCCGTCGGGACTGCATCGCCGGCGCAACGCTTCAACCGATTGCAACGGGTCGGTTATAGCCTTAGACAGCCATATATCGACAGGCTGTATGTCGCCCGACGATGTGTCGGATATGTTAAACAGGTCATTAAAAACCTTGAAGTCGCAACGGAACACTCCGCCACGATCCGGTGAGACTGTGTCGACAGCCGTTATGTCGACCCTCATGCCATCGACAGTAACCGAGTCAGGATAAAGGCTGAACGCGTCGCAAGAATAGATAGCGCCGGTTGTCACGGCGTCACGGTGACAACCGGCAACTATTATTGATACTGTCGCTGCAAACCATATTATCAGTCGGTCATAGCGTGTCATGGCGATTTCAGTCAGGCGCTCCGGCAGCACTGGTTGCCGCCGTGCGGTTGTTATTTGTCAAGTTTCTTTGCGATCTCTTTTGGGAGAGCGTCGCGGTTGACATAGATTGAAAGTGTTTTGGCGAGGAAATAGGGCTCGGAGACATAGAAGAATCCGTCATACACCTGATTGGTGTCCCATGAGTTCTTCACCTTGTAATAACGTTTGCCGTTCTGGTCGGTAGCATATCCTACTATCTCCATGCCGTGGTCATCGGTAGTCTCCTGGCGGTCAAACATCGATTGGCGCACTTCCTGGGTTACTTCGATCTCTTCAACGGGACCGGTTATGTCGGCTTGTTTTTCTTTCCGCTCTTTATCGCTCATTTTCACCCATCGAGCGAGTTCTGTACCTTCCATGTCGGCTTCGGTACGCTCTTTCGGAAGAACGGCAAATCCCTTGTTCCATTTAAATCCGTCCTCGCTGACGTCGGCAGCCCAAACGACCGAATAACCCTTATCGAGAGCGTTGTCAACCACAGCTTTCAGTTCCGCCATCGGCAGATTGTAGTACTGTCCCCACAGCCAGTTGTCGGCGACCTCTACTACAAATGGTTTATAGAACGGATGATGGGTAAACGATGTCAGTGGGATGTAGTTGTCGGTTTTCAACCCGAGTGACTCGGCATAGCTTTGCGGTGTGTAGGTCTTTCCGTCAACAACGAATGTCTCGGGCACCTTGCCGAGATAGGCGTCGAGTATCGACTCGAATCCTTTGCGCCATGCGGTTGAGATACGTTTGTTAGGACGATTCTTTACAGCGTTGACGTATGCTGTCAGCACAGCGTCAAGTTCTCCATGCACATGTTTGTTCTCGCCGTATTCCAGACCGGAATAGTACTCTTCAGGTATTACACCGTAAGTTTCCCATACGTATGGAACATCAAGTATGCTGCCGCCGGCGGCAAAGTTGGTGGCGCCTCCCATGCGTATGTACCGGTCAGCTTTGTCAAGGTAGCACTGACGCACGGTGTACATTTCCGACAGGTCAAGCTCTTTCCCGTCTTTGCGCATTATCTCATCTTCAAAAAAAGACGTACCGGCAAAACACCAGCATGTTCCGCTCTTGTTCTGATCTTTGACGGGTGTGGTCTTTACCGTTTTTATATCTTTAAAGATAAAACCGGTTGAGTCGGTTTTCTCTTCGTCGTTTCCGGCTGCAGAAACACCGTTAGCTGTCAGAACGGCGAGAAGTCCTGCTATCAGATATTTCATAGTTATTGCGTCAGACGTTTTTTAGAGTTTATAAATTTCCTGTGGAGTGAATGTGATGGTGCATGAATTGCCATTGTCGGTGTTGGTGTATATATACTTTATGCCGACGTTATTCTTGTAATACAGGTCCTTTATGTGGCGACCGGAACGTCCGTCCCATAATGATTTGAGCGCCTGACGGTTTTGCTCTTTCATCATTTCAGCCATCTCCTCGGAAATTGTAATATCACCTATGCCGCTGAGGTTAAATCTATATTCAATGTAGTCGCCTACGAGTTTTGCCGATTCAAAGATGGTATTTTCGTCGATCTGCATCGGGCAGTTGACATTTTCCGATTCTACGATAGATGTAATCTGTTCACGCCCGTTTTCGGCTTGTGATGTTTCCGGTGCATCGTTTATTTTTTTCAAGTCATCGGCTGAAAAATGGATAGTATATTCTTCGTTTGACTGTATTCCTCGGAAAATGATTTCAAGTGAGGCATCGGCTTTGACCAGAAGAGCTGTCATCGGTTTTATGTCATCTGATTTCAGGAATGAGGTCAAGTACTGGCGCTGCTGCGTGTCTGACTTTGCAATATTTTCGATAGTTCGGATATTTTCGTTGATTTCGTATCCCATTGTGACAGTATTGTCGGCTTCGTCATACGACAAGGTGGTGAAACTTCCGAGAGAACCGAGACTGACGGGAAGTGTTTTTTGCTGCTGCTCGATGCTCAGAGCAAGAGCTTTTCGTGCAGCGTTTTCACAAGAAGAGAGCATCAGCGCGATTATGGGAAGAAGGAGCAGTTGTAATGATAGCTTTTTCATGAATTGATTTATATTATGATAATTAAAAATAAAGCCGGGACACAAGATGTCAGATCGTTATCCCGGCTTTGTTTATGTGTTATGTTTAGACTGTTTGGGTAATTGTAGTATATTACTGACGACCCGAAACAGCCATGTTACGGTCAATTTTCATGACAAGACCCTGAAGCACTTTGCCCGGACCGAGTTCGATAAACTCAGTTGCGCCGTCGGCAATCATGTTCTTGACAGTCTGGGTCCAACGCACGGGAGCAGTCAGCTGAGCTACAAGATTAGCCTTGATTTCAGCAGGGTCAGTGTGAGGTTTGCCGTCAACGTTCTGATAAACGGGGCAGATGGGTTCGTGGATTTCAGTAGCTTCGATAGCGCTGGCGAGCTCTGCACGTGCAGGTTCCATACAAGGTGAGTGGAACGCACCGCCTACTTTCAGTTTGAGCGCGCGTTTGGCACCTGCGGCGAGAAGCTGCTCGCATGCAGCATCGATTGCTTCGATTTCGCCTGAGATAACGAGCTGTCCGGGGCAGTTATAGTTGGCACATACAACCACACCGTCTATGCCTGCACATATTTCCTCAACTTTTTCGTCGGGGAGAGCG
>CAYTWG010000047.1:0-18157 GCA_964442005.1 uncultured Bacteroides sp.
TATCTATAATCGTCGCCATCATGCCTTGCTCGGCGAAAGCGTGAGTATCGACATCAACAACATGATCTATGACACTGTCGAGAACATAGCGATGACTTATGATCAGCCCAATGACTATGACGAGATGGCACTTGAACTGATGCGGGTACTCACCATACAGCCTCCTTTCACCGAAGAGGAATTCCGCAACATGCAGCGCGAAGAAGTTATCGAAAAGCTTCACGCTGCGGCAAACGAAGCTCTTGAACGTAAGAGTCAGCGCATAATCGAGGTTGCTCTCCCCGTAGTCAAGGAGTGGGTGGAAAACCGTAATGCTACCGGTAAGATTATCGTTCCCATTACCGACGGCAAGCGTATCTTCAATCTCCAGGTCGACATTCTTGAGGCTTATCAGACACAGTGTCGTTCAATAGTCAAGGAGTGGCATAAGGCTGTCCTTCTCGTTACTATCGATGAACTCTGGAAAGAGCATCTCCGCGAGCTTGATCAGTTGCGTCAGTCGGTACAGAATGCATCTTACGAACAGAAAGACCCGCTTGTAATCTATAAGGTAGAGTCGTTCCATCTGTTTGAAAAGATGCTTAACACGCTTAACGTTAAGTCGATGTCGGCACTCTTGCGCGGTCAGATTTTTGTACGTCAGGCTCCGCCTCAGGAGCAGCAGACCGAGCAACAGGAAGCTCCCCGCCAGCCCGAGGTCAAGCAGGCACTTCCCGAGCGTCCCAATGACTACTCAAGCTATAAGGCTACCAAGGAGTCGCTTCCCGGCGAGAATGCACAACGCGCGGCTGCGTCAGCTCATCAAGGCGAGCGTCCGCGTCCCGAGCCCATCAAGGCTGGACCCCGTGTCGGTCGTAACGACCCCTGTCCGTGCGGCAGTGGCAAGAAGTTTAAAAACTGCCATGGTCGCGGACTGTAAAAAACTGAACTGAAGGTTAATATTACTGTGTCGGGGGCGCCGTCTGATAGCGTTTCCGACACTGTAATAAATACCTGATGAAGATAATCCATCTTGAGAAAATTGAATTATATCACCCATCTGAAGTAAAAAAGAAATTGTTTTTGTAATAAAAGTTTATCCACCATGGAAGAATTAAACAACGACAATCCGTTACAGCCTCGTCAGAATAAGCCCAGTGGTAAAAGGTCATCACAGATGAATCTGATACTCGGCATTATTGCCGGTGTGGCTATTGTTGGCGCAATCGTGCTTTTTATAATAATGAACTCGGCTAAAAGCGATTACGAGGCGCAGCTTGAACAGCTTAGTCTTGCTAATGAGCAGCTTAGCCTTGCCAATGAATATCAGGCACTTGACAGTGAATTTGCTCAATATGAAAATCAGACTCAGTTGCTTGTTAACGACTCGCTGGTAGAAAAATACGCTGCAGCAAAGGCAAAGGTTGAAAAATTGCTTCAGGAACTTAACAACGAAAAGACCAAGAACGCGGCGCGCATCAAGCAGCTGCAAAGCGAGATCGCTACTTTGAAAGGTATTCTGCGCAATTACGTGGCTCAGATAGACTCGCTTGGAAAGGAGAATGCCGAGCTCCGTAACGAGAATAAGGTTATAAAGGATCGTAACCGCGATCTGGACAATAAGGTTAAAAGCGTCACTAAGAGTAATGAGGAGTTGTCGGAACGTATCACTCTCGCCGAAAAGCTCAATGTTACGGGTGTCAATCTCAAGGCTCTGAAAAAGAACGGTAAAGAGGAAAAGAACATTACCAAGGCAAAACAACTGATGGTGACATTCACTATTCCGCAGAATAATTCTACTCCGGTAGGTGAAAAAACGATATATCTGCGTCTTGTTAATCCCGAGGGGACATTGCTTGGTAACAGTGGTACGTTTACTTTTGAGGGTGCGTCGGTACAGTGTACTGCACGCAAGTCAATCGAGTATGGCGGCGAGGAGATAGGCGGTATCACCATTTTCTGGGATGTCAATACCACTCTGACCCCCGGCGAGTACACCGTCGAACTGTTTGCCGACAACTATCGTCTTGTTTCGCGCAAGTTCACGATGAAAAAGTAATGTTTTTGTAGGTCGTGTTCTATATTCATGTTTATGGCAGGCGTTGAAATTTGGAATGACATAGTAGCGCAGATCAATGCTCCGGAAGTGACAACTTTATCGGCTGTGTTCAAGATGTGCCTCAGTATGGTGCTCGGGAGCATCGTGGGGTTTGAGCGCAAGCGTAAAGGACAGCCTGCAGGTCTGCGCACATTTGCCTTGATTTCGATGGGTGCGACGCTTGCAATGCTTCTGTCTATATATGTCCCTCAGGAATACCTCGGACTGAAAAACGGTGACCCCGGGCGTATAGCCGCACAGGTGATTACCGGTATCGGTTTTCTCGGTGCCGGTGCTATTATCCAGATGAAAGGCTCGGTTCGTGGACTTACTACCGCTGCGGGTATATGGATGGTTGCCACTATCGGAATGGCTGTAGGTGTAGGTATGTATCTGGTGTCGATAATAGCCACGGCGCTTATTCTCTTTATCCTTGTCCAGATAGAGACTATCGAGCATCGCATAAACATGGGTACTGACTCGCGTATCATACGGCTCAAGATTGCCGCTATCGTAAGTGATATTGATCCCTATCGCCGTGTTCTTGCTCACAATCATGTGCATCTGAGCAACGTCTATGTGGAATATGATTACACCGAGGGCACTACACGTCTAAACCTGATAGTGCTGCTCAAGGATGCCAACGATTGCGTGAAAGTCTTTGAGGAACTTAGAACACTTAACCCAACGCTTGCTATAACGCTTGCCAATCAGGTGAGTATCTGATACTGTTAATGCAAAATGATTTTTTATATCTGTAAATAAATTATTTATAGTAAAAGAGTATGATAACATCCCTTATAGTGGCAGAGATTGCTGCTGAGATGCCTGAAATGAATGTTGAGAGTCTTATCTCCGATCTCGCTTTTATTCTTTTGCTCGGTGCCGTAGTGACCGTCTTGTTTAAGTGGATAAAACAACCTGTCGTGTTGGGTTACATTGTGGCGGGATTTCTCGCCAGCCCTAATTTTACCCCTATTCCGTCGGTCACAACCGAGGCTAATATCGAGTTTTGGGCTCAGATAGGTATTGTCGTACTCCTCTTCTCGCTGGGACTTGAATTCAGCTTCAAGAAGCTCGTCAACGTAGGTGGTTCGGCGGTCGTGACGGCGCTTATCATTGTAATAGGTATGATGCTGACAGGTTTTTCTATCGGTAAGGTTCTCAATTTTACCAATATCAATAGTCTGTTTCTCGGCGGTATGCTCTCGATGTCGTCGACCACTATTATCATCAAGGCTTTCACCGATCTTAATCTGCGCCAGAAAAAATTTGCCTCCCTCGTTTTTGCCGTGCTCATAGTTGAGGATCTGTTTGCTGTCGTCATGATGGTTATACTGTCATCGATAGCTGTCAACGACAGTTTAGAGGGTGCTGATATGCTCTTCAGTGTCGGTAAGCTTGTTTTCTTCCTGGTGATATGGTTTCTTGTTGGTGTCTATGTGCTTCCGTCGATGCTCAACCGCACCCGCAAATTTCTTAACAATGAAACGTTGCTTGTCGTGTCGATGGGATTATGTCTCGGAATGGCGGTGTTCTCGGTGTTCTGTGGTTTCTCGCTTGCGCTCGGAGCCTTTGTGATGGGGTCGATACTTGCAGGCACGAGCTATGCCGAGCGCATCGAGCGTATCACGATGCCGGTAAAAGACTTGTTCGGAGCCGTGTTTTTCATCTCTGTCGGAATGATGGTACAGCCCGTGGTTATAGTGGATTATTGGGCACCGATATTGCTTCTGTCGGCAGTTGTTATAGTGGGAATGATAATATTCGGTACGGCAGGTATGCTTGTGACCGGTCAGTCGCTCAGGGTCGCTATGGAGAGTGGTTTCTCGTTGACTCAGATAGGTGAATTTGCGTTTATCATCGCTTCGCTCGGTATGTCGCTCGGAGTGCTTGAGCCTACTATTTATCCTATCGTGGTTGCTGTCTCGGTTATTACGACTTTCACCACGCCCTATTTTATAAAACTCGCCGATCCCGCCTATCGTTTTGTAGAACGTAGGCTACCGCGTCGGCTCCATTTCCTTATTGACCGTTATACTGACAGCGCTACTGTTGCCGGCAACACCAAGAGTGTATGGGCTTCCGTGCTTCGCCGATATCTGTGGCGCATGGTGCTCTACTCGATAGTCCTGCTTGCAATCACGCTTGTGTCGCAGCAGTATTTGGTGCCCTGGCTTGAAAAACTGTTGCCCGATTATTACCGTCTTGTTGCTACCGTTGTTACATTGCTCGTTATGTCGCCGTTCCTGCTTGCTCTCTCGTTGCCGACATCCTATGGTAAGGAACGCGATGAACTTAACGCTTCGTCGTCTCACTATAAGGTTCCGCGCGTCGTTATGTCGATATTCCGTCTGTTGCTCGCACTTGCATTCATCGTGCATCTGCTGTCGACAATCTATTCTATGGCTGTCGGTGCGACCATCGGTGTAGCTATCTTCGTGATGGGATTGTTGTTGTTCTCCGGTAAGGTCAGAGTGCAGATGCGTCACATCGAGTCAAAGTTTATCGATAATCTTAATGAGAGGGAGTTGCGTAAAAGCGGTAAAAACAATAGTCTTGTCAGCGATCTGCACCTTGCTTTCATGAGAGTGGGATATGACTGTCCTTTTGTCGGTGAACGCCTGATGAATTCCAACCTCCACCGCAACTACGGCATCAACGTAGTGAATATACAGCGCGGTACGACTTTCATTCCTGTTCCTACGGGCGATACGCGCATTTTCCCCGGCGATGTCGTTGGCGTTATCGGTACAGACGAACAGTTGCAGTCTGTTCTTCCGATCATCGAGTCAGAGCATGAGTCAGAGTCTACTGTTTCCTATGACGATTACAGTATGCTCGATTTCGAGCTGTCCCCCGAGTCGGTGTTGATAGGTAAGACGGTCGCTGAGGTCGACATGCGCCGCAATTATCAGGCGATGATTGTCGCTGTCAAGCGTGGCGACACGTTTGTGGAAAATCTTGGCGATATTGTCTTTCAACCCGGCGATAAACTGTGGATTGTCGGCAGCCGCCCGACAGTCGCCGCCCTCCGCTGATTTATTCCTCCCGGTTCTCTGACTCGCTGTTCCGGCGGTGAGACATGATCGTTTTCATGTTGTTTTGCGCCCATTCGGTCAGTCTCACTATTATGGGAACCAGGGAGCGTCCTGTATCGGTGAGTGAATATTCGACACGCGGCGGAACTTCTTGATAATACTGCCGTGCGACGAGTCCGTCAGCCTCAAGTGTACGGAGTGTATTGGATAATACACGCGAGGATATGTCGGGAATTTTGCGCCCCAGTTCGTTGTACCGTATATGTTCGTTCTCGCTTAGCACAAGAATGACGAGTAGCGCCCATTTGTTACCGAAACGTGCGACAACGTTTCTTACGGGACATATTTCTATTATGGAGTTGAGTTGTTCTTTTTTTCTCATTTTGAAATTGCTTTTATTGGCAAAGTTACGTTATTATCCGATATAAGCAGCAATGAAGATGCAATTAAAAAAATTTTATAAAAATTTTGCTCCGCAACCAGTTGACAGTCAGTATTAGCGATAAAAAGGTTACTTAATAATGGATTTGTAAGCTATTGATTGATAGTGCTTAAATGGCTATATTTGCATTGTATATTAAGTATTAACCCCCATAAAACATTACAATTATGAAAAGAAATGCCAATGTCGCTTTAAAACACACCGCACAGGCTTATCTCTGTGCTAACGCCGAGACTGAAAAACCTACCGCAGCTTGTGGGTCAGCATGTGGCGCAGGTGACGAAAAGCCCGAACCCAAACCCGCAGCATGCGGTTCTGCATGTGGCGCAGGTGAGAAGTAAGAAAAAGTCATCTTTACATTAAAACAAGAATGTATCAGAGCCGTCTTTTTAAGTATTCAACGGTTATGATACATTCTTGGTATAAATATACCTTCCCTTCTCACACAGTTACCAATTCTGCCGGTACCGTGGGTTTGGAACTGTCAATTCCTATAATAAACGATTGAGTCCTATGGAGTATTTCGCGTTTCAATGGCACATAACCGACAGCTGTGACCAGCGTTGTGAACACTGCTATATCTTTTCGGAGGGACATCCGCATATCATTGAGATGCCTCTCGTCAAGGCTGAGCAAGTGATTGCTCAGTGTGTGGATATGTGCCGTCGTATGAACCGGTTGCCCTATTTTTACATAACCGGAGGTGATCCCATTCTGCACCGCAATTTTTGGGATATTCTTGCGATGCTTAAGGAGCGTGACATCTCGTTTACCATTCTCGGGAACCCGTTTCATCTTACCGATGAAGTGTGCCGCCGGTTAAAATCAATGGGATGTGAGAAATATCAGTTGTCAATCGACGGAATGAGGGAGACACATGACAGTATACGCAAGCCCGGATCGTTTGATACAACGATTGAAAAGATTGATGTTCTGAAAAGAAACGGTATAAGAGTAGCCGTTATGACAACTGTTTCGGGGACAAATATTGACGAGATAGAGGATGAGATTGATCTTGTGGTCGGGAAAGGTGTCAACGTGTTTGCGTTCGGAAGGTATTGTCCTACATCGGAGGAAAAGTCCACTCACATCTCGCCTGCCGAGTATCGGGATTTTCTTGGGCGCATCTGGAAAAAGTTTGAGCAGTACAAAGATTCCGGCACCGTTTTTAATCTCAAGGACCATCTTTGGACGCTGTTTCTATACGAGAAAGGGTTGTTCAAGATACCTGAAGAGTGTGAACCCGATGCGATTTATGACGGATGTCACTGCGGTGACTGTCATTTTACGATACAGCCTGACGGTAATGTGATGGCTTGCCGGCGATTTGAAAGCGTGGTCGGGAATATTTTTAAGAAACCTGTTTACGACCTGTGGACAGGCGCGGAGATGGATGTCTACTGCCAATATGAAAAATTCGAGAAGTGCTCGAAGTGTGAACTTCTGCGTTTTTGCCGCGGATGTCCCGCCGTGGCTTACGGCTACCACAGATCGTTTTATGCCCCTGATCCACAATGTTGGAAAGAAATATGAAAGCGATAGTATTGAGTGAGCCTTGCAGTGCTGAGGCGATGAGACTGACTGAAGTAGCAGTCCCGGCGGTACGCCCCGGGTGGGTGCTTGTGAAAGTGGCGGCTTTTGGTATCAACCATTCCGAGGTGCTTTTGCGTCGGTTTGAGGTGGCGCAGCCTTATATCAATAAACCTGTTATTCCGGGTATTGAATGTGTCGGGGAAATAGTAGACCCGTCTGACAGCGAGTTTAAGAAAGGACAACGTGTAATGGCAATGATGGGAGGCATGGGGCGCAGTTTTGACGGAAGTTATGCCGAATATGCTCTGTTGCCTGTCAGTCATGTGTTTGCTCTCGATAGTTCTTTGGATTGGGTTGAGCTTGCCGCGATACCTGAAACGTTTTACACGGCTTACGGTTCACTTGTGACATCGTTGCAACTGACCGGTGGAGATACGCTGTTGATTCGCGGGGGCACTTCCACTGTCGGACTTTCTGCGTTGCAACTTTCCAAGGCTATAGGTGCAAAGGTCATATCGTCGACCCGCAGCGAACGTAAAGCCGAGTTGCTGTACCGCTATGGCGCTGATGATGTTATTGTTGAAGGAGACGGTTTCCGTAAGCGTTTCCTTGAAAAATATCCCGGAGGAGCCACAAAGGTTCTGGAACTCATAGGCGCATCAACACTGCGTGACTCGTTGCGGCTGACTGCTATGCACGGGATTGTGTGCCACACGGGACTACTTGGCGGCGTTTACGGGCTTAAAGACTTTGACCCGATAAAGGAAATTCCGTCTGGCGTCTATCTGACAGGATTTTACAGCAATTATCCCACACAGCGGCAGGTGAACGACATGATGGAACTGATTGAAAAATCAGACATTCATCCCATAATAGCACAGCATTTTACCCTTGACCGCATTGCCGATGCACACCTTCTCGCCGAGCAGCGAGGGCAAGTTGGCAAAATCGTTGTCACCGTCTGATTCACATCGCAGCACTGAATATTTAGGAAAATCATATTACGTAACGGTTGAACGCCACTAACCGGATAATATTCGGTTGTTATGTACGATTCAAAAACAACACCCCGCAAAACTGATTTTTAGGGTTCTGCGGGGTGTTTTAAATGAGAAAGATAGGGCTAATCCTCTTCAGATGAGGTCTCTTCTTCGTAATTTTCTTGTTCTATTATAACTGATTTTAATAAAACGGAACTTTTTCCCCAACTTACGTATTGTAGACTGCAGACGGGATATAATCGATTTAACGAAATCTCGTAAACCGCTTCATTATCAATGTAAATTGTTACGGACTTTCCATGTTTTACAAATTTAATTCTTGAATAGAATTCTTTTGTGTTAAAAAATTTCCATTTCTTTTCGATTGTATTTCCACCATCGGTAATAAACAGTTTGTTTTTTCCTACCAATACTCCAAATGCTCCATTAAATTGAACTCCGTAGAAGTTACCTTTTGTTATTTTAGGGATATAGAAATTAAAAGTTATACTGAAATCATAATTAGGATTAATTGGTAAGTCTGCTACAGCTACTGCCGTTCCTAAATTTTTACTTGTTAACGTTACTGTTTCTCCATCACTAAAAGATGATGCATTTTTATTTGATGATTCTTCCCATTTTATTTTTGCACCGGCTTTATTGCCAATATCGTAATATGAGTCATCATCAGACTGTCTCACTTCGTTATTATGCGTTTTTGTTTTGTGAAATAAGCCGACCCCGTCAGAGTTTTCCGATGTAAAGTCTTTTGCCTGAATGTCAGGTGTGAAAATTGTGCACAGTATAATTACAATGCTGAATATTTGATTCTTCATTTTATAAGGAATTAAATGTTACTACCTACAGATGTTGTTAATTCTTGAATTACCGATTCGTATTTTGAGAGTAAACGGTCATATTTTGAATAGCAATTGGGCCCGTGACAATCGGCATCTTTTATTTGAGATTCAAGTCTGACACGATATGTTATACGTTCATCTTCTAAAAATGATACTCTTATTTCAAGGCGTGTGCGTACAGTTTGTGATTTAAAACGAGTAACTTTCCAGCCGCTTTTTATCCAACCTGCTGCTTTGTCTCGCACTTGAATATCCTCGAAGTTGTTGACTGCAATATTCATAAGTCGTTTCCAGATTTTATCTTCAGTCATGCCTTCGCGACAGGTTACGTCAAACCATTTGTTAGCTAATTCACCCGATTCTCCACCAATTGAATTTTTCTCGGCTTCATCTTCTTCCAGTGTGTAGGAAATAGTTTTTTGGGGATTGTCTTTACGAAGTCTGACAGTACGAGTGAGGTAGCCCGGAGCTTCAAAACGCAGAACAAAGAAATCGGTGTGTCGGTCGAATTTTAACGTATAGGCTCCTGAGCCTACATCACTACCATTAACAAAAATTTTAGCGGTTTCAGGGACAACAACGACTGTCTTTTTTTGTGCCACGACTGTTATACAGCCGATTGTGCACATCAACAACGCGATAATGCGCAATTTAAGAATACGTTTCATAATTATTCTTATGCGCCCTATCATGCCTCTTGATGGGCAATTTAAATGGTTTATAATTAAATAAATAGCGTGAGGCAATATGCTTATCACTACAAGGCATCGCCAAACGCCCACACAGAATAAACAGTCTACCCTCACGCTTATGCGATATCGACACCTGTATAGGTGTCGACATGACATGCACATGAGCGTTTTTGACTGCCTTATCTTCTGTGTTTGAAATTGGCGATTTCTGTAGTGAGATAAAGCAAAAACGCTATTAATAAAAATATGTCGGGATGGGTACTTGACTCATCCGTTTGCAAAAATATAAATAATATGTATTATAACCAAGTGTTTTTTATTCAGTAATGAAAAATAAAATATTTATCATTAGTTACACACGATTGGTCTAATTAAATATGTGATATGTATATTAATGTATTAGCGGCTGGGAGTGGCGGTTGCAGTGGTGCCGGGGAGAACTGTGAGAGCCGGGAGTGAGGTGCCGTTAATTTTGGGTGTCCAGGTGATGGTAACGGGGGTGTGGTTGGTGAATGTTGAGGAGCGCATACCGTCATGGGTCAAGTCAATTGTGCCGCCAAACAAGGGGACTGATTCAACCGTTAGGGTTGCGTCAATGTTAGTCATGCGGTACTCGGTGGAGAGGGTGTGATCAGTTGCGTCGGGAACTATGCCCATGGCGGCGCGTACTATCGCCTCGATGAGTGCAAACGATAGTTCGGGGTAGTCGTTGCGTGGCATTGATGGCAGTTCTGCAATCAGTCGGTAAGCCTCGGCAGGATAGCCCATGTCAAGGAGAAGCGCCGGTTGATAGGACATGTTCTCTATGTTCCATGTGCGCGATGTGATTTGATCGAGACATGCGCCACGGCGTTCAGGAGACTTAAGGACGTCATACCATAATGTGAACATGGGACCTTCTCCATGAGCAAACTCTCCCGACTCGGTGAAAAATGCATAGTAGCGGTTGCTTTTCGTGTCCCACCAGAGCGAGTCAATCAGTTCGGTATAACGGCGTGAGCGTTGTAGGAGCGTATCAGAGTGGATTGTAATGCCAGGGTTAAGGCGGCTGATTGCTGCAGCCTCACGGTGTCCGGCGGCGAGTGCAGCCACGAGATCGATGCCGACGCTGAGTCCGCGGACGCCCTCGGTGTAGGACGGGATGCCGCGACAGGCGTAGTAGGGGGTACCTCGCTGTATCTCGGGGTCTCGGTTCATGAAGCGCGGACGGCTCATGATGGAATCGGGGCTGAGTTGCCAACGGTCCACGTAATCGTTGAGCGTCCGGTTGAAGAAGTTGGTAAACTCGGGCGACAGGATGTAGCGGTCGTCGGCTGTCCAATTGTAGAGCTTGAGGGATGCTACGATGAGATCGGGATTAGCATTGAGGTTGTACCAGAATTCCTTATCGGACTTGTAGTCGACCGGTACGGGACGGTCAAAGCGGTCAATTTCCCAGTAGCTGCACCAGTCGCGTGAGTCGGCAATGGCGGAGACAAACTTTGTCATCATGTTGACATTCTGACTGTCGAGTCCGAGCAGATGGGCGCCTATAGCCTGATGGGAGAGATCGCGGATGCAGAATGCCTCGCGCTCGGGAAGCGCAGCCATGTACCAGGGTCCTACCGGGTCGCCGTCAGCATGTGAGTAGTGCATAGCACGGGTCTTTGCCAGGTCAAATGTTGATTGCAGGACAGTGTCGGAGCTGAAGAACTGCAATTGTGACTCGGCGCGGGGAGCCATTGCGGCAACAGTAATACTGACCGGTAGCAACAGTGAGCCGATAAGAAGATGTTTCATCAGTGTTGATGGACGTTTTTTACAGAGCTGAGGGTTTAAGAGCGAGACCGGTGCGCTCGGAAAGTCCGAACAGGAGATTCATGTTATGGACGGCGGTACCTGCCGAACCTTTCAGCATGCTGTCGATGACAGAGGTTATAAGTAATGTGTCACCGATCTTCTCAAGATGGATAATACATTTGTTGGTGTTGGCAACATCTTTCAGATCAACCTGTTTGTCGGTAATGAATGTAAAATTGTGGTCGCTGTAATAGTTCTCGAAGAGACTGCGTATCTCGGGCAGACCTACGGGGGTATTAAGATAAACTGTTGCCATCAGTCCGCGCGAAAAACTGCCGAGCATGGGGATGAAGTTTATCTCGCTGTTAAACGAGGTCTGAAGGGTCTTAAGCGTCTGCTTTATCTCTTCGACGTGGCTGTGACTCAACGGTTTGTAGAGAATGACGTTGTCGGCAAGCATCGGGTCTCCCGATATAGCGGCTACGTGGATGTCTCCGTTGAGGAGCAGGTTCTTGGCGAGGGGAAGCAGGGCGAGCTGTATAGCGGTAGCGAAAGCGCCGGGATTGGCAACGTGCACAGCCCCACGCACAAGGCGTTTGCGATTGAGTTCGGGGAGTCCGTAGACATAGTCGTGGGAACCATTCTCGATGCGGAAGTCGCCGGAGAGATCGATGATTTTAACGTTACCGGGGATGTAGGAATTATCAATGTAGTCGCGTGACTTGCCTGAATGTTCGCAGCAGAACACGACATCGATATCATCCCAGTCTGGTGTGTCGGTGAATCGGAGATAACATTCGCCGATAAGTCCCTGATGGATGTCGGCAACGAGTTCTCCCACACATTCATTACTCTGCACCCATTTCATTTCCACGTCGGGGTGATTGATGAGGAGTCGGGTGAGCTCTCCTGCTGTATAGGCGGTGCCGCCTACGATTCCTACTCGTATCATATTTATTACAATTATCTGATAATGTATAATAGTCGTTTGCTGTTATAAGCAATCAGTTATGCCACAAAGATAATCAACGGTTGTCAATAAAACAAGCGGTAGACCTAAAATCAGTAGTGCCGGGGAGTTTTGCAGGAATTTTGTTGAACATTGTAACTGTAAACTATGTTTCTAAGATAATAATAACTATTGATATTTATGATTAATCGGGAAAATAACGACCGACAGCGGGTTGTAATAGTCGGTGGAGGTTTTGCAGGTCTGAACCTTGCCAAGAGTATCGACAAGAAAAAGTTTGATGTAATCATCATAGACCGTAATAATTACCATAGTTTCCCGCCATTGTTCTATCAAGTGGCGTCGGCTGGTCTGGAGCCTGGGGGTATCAGTTTTCCGCTGAGGCGTGAAATAAATAAACGATCGATGCGAGGCGTGAAGTTTGTAATGGGTGATGTATCCGAAATAAAAACTGACACTAAAGCTGTGATCATCGATGGAAAGGAATTGGGGTATGACCGTCTTGTTATCGCTTCAGGCACCACCAATAACTTTTTCAATATGCCTGATCTCGAAAAAAAGGTCTACACCTTAAAGTCGACATCCGATGCCATAAGCTGTCGTAATGCGATACTTGAGCGTCTTGAGCGTGCATCGATAGAGACTGATGTAGAACGTCGGCGTCACATGTTGAGTTTTGTGGTTATCGGCGGCGGTCCTGCGGGAGTGGAGATAGCCGGCGCTTTGGGCGAAATGAAGAAATATATACTCGAGAGAGAATATCCGTCTATAAGTCTTGACGATGTGTCAATAACGCTTATGGAAGGTAATTCCAAATTACTTGCCGCCATGAGCGAAGCATCGTCGCGGGAGGCTGAGAAGTATCTGGGTGACCTTATGGTCAATGTGCGTCTCGGAGCGACGATGACGAGATATGACAACGGGACGGTCACGCTTGCTGACGGAACGTCGGTTGATGCCGGGATGGTGTTGTGGACGGCAGGTGTGACGGGCGTGACATTCCGATTTACCGGTACTGACTACCGTCAGGGACGTGGCAACCGTTTTGAGGTCGACGAGCACAACCGTGTAAAGGGGCTTGAAGATATATATGCGATAGGAGATATCGCTCTGATGGTTACGGAGGAATATCCCCACGGACATCCTCAGCTCGCTCAGGTGGCGATACAGCAGGGGCGCACGCTCGGTCGGTATTTTAATAACGGCGATATTGGCAAACCGTTTTCGTACTATGACAAGGGTACGATGGCTACCGTAGGTCGCAACCGTGCGGTTGTGGATCTGAAGCATGCCCATTTTTCGGGATGGTTTGCCTGGATAACATGGATGTTTATCCACCTTATCTCGCTGTTGGGTATGCGCAACAAGGTGTCGGTACTGATCGACTGGACCTGGGCTTATTTTACTTACGGCAGCTCGCTCCGACTGCTGCTCAAGCAGAGTCGCTATCCGATCGAGAATACCGATTAATCATCACTCGCTGTCTTCGGGGAGGAGCGACTGGCTGATGCGTTTCTGTACCTTTGCGCCCATTACACGCAGTTTCTCGGCTTTCCCCACAAGATTGCCGGGTCCATCTTTAAGTTTGCGGAAAGCCGAGTCGTAAGCTCCACGGGCATTTTCAATGCTCTTGTCGATACGCTGCATATCCTCGATAAATCCTACAAACTTGTCATACATGCGCCCACTCTCGGTAGCGATGTCTATTACGTTGCGCTTCATGTCATCCTGTTTCCACAGTTGGTCAATCAGTCGTACGACCGAAATGAGATGAGTGGGGGAGATGATGATGACCCGGCGGTCATAGGCTTCCTGCCACAGATTGTTGTCAAGTTGCATCGCCGCGATATAGGCACCTTCGTTGGGGATAAACATCATCACGAAGTCGGTCTTTTTGTCGCCTACGTATTCCTGATAATTTTTTGCCGAAAGTTCTTTTATGTGATTGCGGACTGACAGGACGTGGCGGTCGCCGGCGGTCTTGCGCTCGGTGTCGTCGTCGGCATTAATATAGTCGATGTAAGCGTTCAGCGATACCTTGGAATCGATAACTACACAGCGACCGTCGGGGTAATTGATCACGGCATCGGGTCGTAACCCTTTACCGGAGTTGTCGCGTAGCGTGTTGCCGTCGCAATCGACAGTCTGTTGCACGGTAAAATGGATATCCTTTTTAAGCCCAGATTTCTCGAGGATTGTTTCGAGAATCATTTCACCCCAGTCTCCCTGAATCTTGCTGTCGCCGCGAAGTGCGCGTGTGAGGTCTTTCGCTTCTTTACCTATTGACTGGTTCAGCTCGATAAGTTCTTTGATGCGGTGGTCGAGGGCAAAACGTTCACGAGCTTCGCTCGAGTATGTTTCAGTAATGGTTTTCCGGAATGAGTCGATGTTATCCCGTAGCGGAGCGAGTATTTCGTTCAGTCGAGCCTCGTTCTGTTCCTTGAATTTGCGCGAATTGACGTCGAGGATATCATTGGCAAGATTTTTAAATCGTTCTTCGTTTTCGGCTGCTATGCGCTCTTTCTCTTCGGCATAGAAGTGAAGCCGTTCGGTCAGTCGGCTGTTATCCTGTTGTAATGTGGCTATAGATGATTTTGCCGAGTCGAGGTCGGCGGCAAGGCGTTCGGCTGTTGCCGAGCGTTCGGTCAGTCGACCTATTGTCTCGCGTTGATGCGAAATTTCATCGTTGGCACTGTCGAGTGACTGTTGCAGCCGCCGGTTGCGCATGATGACGACATAGAATAATGCTGCGATAATGATTATAGCGAGTATTGAGGATGCCAGTTGTATCATTTTCAGAAGGTTTACAAGTTTACTGAATAGCAGTTGCCCTATTGTGACAACGAAGTTAATGATTTTCGATAATAAAAGCAAATTGAAAACCGGTAACCCGACTTGCTTGAGTTATTATTTTTAAGCTAAAAGTCGTTACGGGTAATGAATTTCAACAAAAATAGAATTTTTATTGAAATTTTCTTATCAATATATTTGGTTTTAAATAATATTTATTAAATTTGTCGGCTATAACAGAAATGCCGGAATTTATAAAAACTTATCGTCATGAAAAATCGTAAATCACGTCTGCCAGTAATAATTGACGTTTTGACACACAACAGCATCGGTAGCCAGGAAGAACTGTCCAAGCAGCTTGCCATGCGAGGTTTCATCGTTACTCAGGCAACTCTTTCGCGTGATCTGAAACTGTTGAAAACGACGAAAGTTGCGACCGACATGGGAGGTTATCGTTATGTAGTGGTTGATTCAGACCGTATTTCAAGTGAGCCGTTTGCCAAGATGCATAATACTGTGCAGTCCTCACAACATCCTGCGGCGTTGTCACTTGCACTGTCTGGTAATCTTGTGGTTATCAAGACACGAAACGGATATGCCAGCGGTCTTGCCTACGATATTGATATGCTGGAATCACCGCATATTCTCGGAACGATTCCCGGTGCCGACACGGTATTTGCAGTGGTTAATGAAAACTCCTCACGTCGGGAGTTATTCTCGCTATTTTCTTCTATGTTGCCTGCTCAAGTGATGGCAGCGGCGCGCCCGTATTTCTTCTATGAGGACGATTGACAACCTTGATTGTCATGATTCATTTTTTTATTATTTTTGCAATGTAAAAAAGTGGATCATTTAAATGAAAGGCTGGAAGATTACTCTTATTATTACGGTGGGTATTGTCGCTGCGGGTGCAGTGGCGTTGTATAACTATTGCACTACTCCATACCGTGGTGACGATGCGTGGGTTTATGTGTCTCAAAACGTTGGAGAGGAAGGCTTTGCTGACTCGTTGCGCGCTTCACTCGGTGACAGGCTTGGTGACAGGGTGTTTAGGATATGGGAAATGTCAGGCGCTCGCATTTCTCTCGCTCGGGGAGCCTATTGCATCACCGACGGTGAAAAGGCTTGGGAAATAGCCCGGAGGTTTAAAAACGGGCAGCAAACACCGATAAAAGTGACGTTTAATAATCTGCGCACGATTGACGAACTCTCTGAACGCATTGCCTCGCAGATGGATTTTGACGCAGCTGAATTCATGGCGGCGTGTGATTCAGTGCTGCCGTCAGCCGGGTTCTGTCGGGAGACTTATCCAGCCGCGTTTCTGCCTGATACGTATGAATTTTATTGGAACGCAGGCGCGTTAAAGACAGTCAGCCGATTGCTCGATTACCGTAATCGTTTCTGGAATGACAGCCGTCGGGAGAAAGCACGTGCCGCTAATCTTACTCCGGTTGAGGTGGCTACAATCGCTTCTATTGTGGAGGAGGAGACTGTTAAAAGCGACGAGCGTCCCAAGGTGGCACGTCTCTACCGCAACCGCCTTGAGCGCGGTATGTTGCTGCAATCTGATCCGACGGTGAAATATGCGGTAGGAGACTTTTCGTTGCGACGGATATTAAAAGAGCATCTTGATACTGATTCTCCGTATAATACCTATAAATATGCCGGTCTGCCTCCGGGACCGATACGGATTCCTGCGGCGTCGACTCTTGACGCCGTGCTCGATGCACCGCGTCACGGTTATCTGTATATGTGTGCAAAAGAGGATTTCTCCGGTTATCATAATTTTGCGACTGATTTCACGGTTCATCAGCTAAACGCGCGCCGTTATCATGCCGAATTGAACCGTCGCGGGATAAGAAAATAGTGACTTGCTTAAGACTACTGCTATATGGATAAGAATAATTCAAATATCAAGGTTGGATGGACTGTCGTTGGTGAATACAGCTCTCTGTCGGAAGCTGCTATTGTGAAGGGTATGTTGGAAACAAACGGGATTCCTGCCGTGATTAACGACGAGATAATCTCAAGTGTTTATCCTATGACTGCAACCTGGGCGCCGATACGTCTTTATGTGCGCGACAGCGACATTCAGGCTGCCGACATGCTTATTTCAGGTAACCGGAGGTAATGAATAAGGTGCATTAGGTATAAAGAACGATAGTGTTTTTAACAAATTTTTATGATAGTTTTAGTATGTATGGAATTTATTGTATCTTTGTACAATAATTAAGGATCATAAGTATTAAAACTTATTCGTTATAAGATGAAGAAAACAGCGCTTATTACCGGAGTTACAGGTCAGGACGGTTCGTTCCTCGCCGAATTTCTGTTGGAAAAAGGTTATGATGTCCATGGAACAATAAGACGTTCATCGGTGGATTTCCGCGAACGTATTGCTCATCTTGAGGGTCATGCCAATTTCCATCTGCATTATGCCGATCTTGGAGACTCTATGTCAATAATGCAGGTAGTCACTAAGGTACGCCCTGATGAAATATATAATCTTGCTGCTCAGAGTCATGTGCAGGTGTCATTTGATTCTCCGGAGTTTACAGCCGATGTAGATGCTACCGGTGTCCTTCGTATTCTTGAGGCTGTGCGTCTTTGCGGTCTTGCTGATAAGTGCCGTATCTATCAGGCTTCGACATCGGAGCTTTACGGAAAGGTAGAGGAAGTGCCTCAGAATGAAAAGACACCGTTTCATCCGTACAGCCCGTATGCCGTTGCAAAACTTTATGGTTTCTGGATTGTAAAAGAGTATCGTGAGGCTTACAATATGTATTGCTGTTCCGGTATTTTGTTCAATCATGAGTCAGAGCGTCGTGGCGAGACATTTGTAACCAGAAAGATTACACTTGCCGCCGCACGTATCGCGCAAGGCAAGCAGGAAAAACTTTATCTTGGAAATCTATCGTCACTTCGTGACTGGGGATATGCCAAGGACTATGTAGAGTGCATGTGGCTTATCCTTCAGCAAGACACTCCCGATG
>CAYTWG010000048.1:0-18044 GCA_964442005.1 uncultured Bacteroides sp.
TGACTTCAAGGCAAATATCGCTGTGAGCCTCAACATAACGCCCGACTATCTTGACAGGTATGAATGCAAGATGCAGAACTATATCGACGCCAGGTCCCGTATTTTACGCAACCAGACCCCGGCCGACGCGTTCATCTACTGGCAGGACGACCCCGTGATACAAGCCCAACTCAAGCAGGTGGCAACCGAGGCACGTATCTTCCCCTTTGCCGAACACCGCGAGGAAATGACCGCCTCCTATCTGTCGGCAGAGGACAGTATAATCCTCAACACTCCGGAGACGTCGATGTCAATGCCCCGCGCCGACCTTGCGCTCAACGGGCTCCACAATCTCTTCAACTCGATGGCTGCGGGACTCTCGGCATGCCTGCTCGACATACGCAAAGAGGACATACGCCGGTCACTGTCAGACTTTGAAGGTGTTGAACACCGACTGGAATATGTCGACACAATCAACGGCGTGCGCTATATCAACGACTCCAAGGCGACCAATGTAAACTCCTGCTGGTATGCCCTCGAGAGCATGCCCCAGACCGGGGTCGTTCTCATACTTGGAGGTAAGGACAAGGGTAACGACTACAATGAGATACTCCCCCTTGTGAAGAAAAAAGTCAAGGCAATCGTGTGCATGGGAAAAGACAATGCCAAACTTCTCGATTTCTTCGGCGGAGTCGTGGAACTCCGAGACACCCATTCGCTCGAAGAAGCCGTCGACGCCTGCCGCGAGATTGCCGCCGAGGGCGATACCGTCCTTCTATCACCCTGCTGCGCGAGCTTCGATCTGTTTAAATCCTACGAGGACCGTGGCGAGAAATTCAAAAACGCCGTGCGCGCTTTAAAAAAATAACATAAATGTAAATAAGTTTTTTCATTACTCACACCCTACAATGCCCGCAACTGAAACGACCGATATCAAAACACAGCGTAAAGGCGACAAATACATCTGGGCGATATATATAGCCCTGTGTGTTATCTCCATTATCGAGCTTTACAGCGCTTCGTCACGCGAAGTGTCGGCATCCAACGTGCTCAGTCCCGTCATACGCCACTGTCTCATGCTCGGTGTCGGATGTGCCATCGCCTACGGCGTCTCGCGCATCCCTTACAAATGGTTTATACCCCTCGCCCCGATTATTGTAGCTATCAGCGTGGTGGCAATGCTCTACGTGCTGTTCAAGGGTCAGGTCATCAATGGTGCCCGACGCAGCGTGTCACTGGGTTTCATACAGTTGCAACCAGCCGAGATGCTTAAACTATCATCGGTTCTAATCATCGCGTTTGTCATGTCGAGAATGCAGATTCCCAAGGGAGTACGCACCAAGGGAGTCGTAATCTGCGCGGTAATAGTGATTTTCTTCGGCGGGCTACTGTTTTCACAGGGACTGACCAACACCGTCCTGCTGATGGCAATCAGTCTTTCAATGATGCTTATAGCCGGTGTGGAATGGAAAAAATTTTTAGCTGTCATCCTCGTCTACTCGCTGGCGGGAGCCGGAGCGCTATACTATAAAGCGACCAAAGCCGACAAGTTAGATGACCTCGAGCAGCAGATAATCGTGGAGAAAGGTGTCGACGCAAGCGGAAATAAAGCGACCGTCGACCGAACCAACATCTGGCTGGAACGTCTAAGCCGCTACCGTGATACAATTCCTAAATACGAGCAAAGAATCAACGATAAGAATCGACAGGAAATGTACTCCTACATGGCTCAGGCAAACGGAGGCATTTTCGGCGTCATGCCCGGCAACTCGCGTGAAACGGCGCGTCTGCCGCTCGCCAATGTCGACTACATATATTCCATCGTGGTAGAGGACCTCGGGCTGATAGGCGGTCTGATCGTACTATTCCTGTACCTGTCGCTCCTGCGACGATGCGGCGTCATAGCCTCACGTTGCAGCCGCGCTTTCCCGGCATTGCTCGTGATGGGACTGGCGGTGATGGTATGCCTCCAGGCACTCTTCCACATCGCTATCGTGACCGGTACGTTCCCCGTCTCGGGACAACCGCTCCCGATGATATCCAAGGGCGGAACATCAATCATGGTCACATCATTTGCTTTCGGCATAATGCTTAGTGTCAGCAGATATGCTGTCACAAGCGGTAAAAAGAACGAGATAAAACAGGAAATCAGCGAACTCCCTGACGACATGCAGGCAGAGAATCCCACCCAACTTCCTATCAGCAAATAAAACAATTGAAAATGGATAAAAAACATAATCTGCGAGTACTCATCAGCGGTGGCGGCACCGGAGGACATATATTTCCGGCGCTTGCGATAGCCAATGCCCTGAAACGTCATAACCCCGACGCAGAGATATTATTTGTCGGAGCTGAAAACCGCATGGAAATGGAACGAGTCCCTGCCGCCGGATACCGAATAGTCGGTCTGCCGGTAAGAGGATTTGACCGTAAACGGCTGTGGCGCAACGTCAAAGTGATGTTATGCTTGTGGAAAAGCATGCGCATGGCACGCAAGATCATACGCGATTTCAACCCCGATGTTGCCGTGGGCGTAGGTGGCTATGTAAGCGGTCCGGTGCTTAAAGCCGCACAGAAACGTGGAATCCCCACTATCATTCAGGAGCAGAATTCCTATGCCGGCGTCACCAACAAACTGCTGGCACGCAACGCTTCCGCGATATGTGTCGCCTATGACAGGATGGAACGCTTCTTCCCGGAAGAGAAGATCATCAAGACCGGTAATCCGGTGCGCGCCGACATAGCCGACGCGACCTGTTCGCCTGAAGAAGCAAAACGACAGCTCGGTTTTGACCCTTCACGTCCGCTTGTTGTCGTTGTCGGGGGCAGCCTTGGCGCGCGAGTCATCAACGACAGCATGAAACTCGCGTTGAAAAAGATTGTTGATGCCGGCGCCTCAGTGCTGTGGCAGACCGGTAAACTCTATGCCGACGAATGTCGCCGTACTGCCGAAGGCACAGACAATGCTATAGCCACGGCGTTTGTCTCCCGCATGGATCTCGCTTATCACGCCGCCGACCTCATAGTATCGAGAGCTGGCGCAAGCACCATATCAGAGTTACAGATCATCGGCGTTCCTGCTATCCTCGTCCCGTCGCCCAATGTCGCCGAGGATCATCAGCGTAAAAACGCTCAGGCTCTTGTCGACGTTGACGCTGCCGTTATGCTGCTCGACGCCGAGTGTAAGGCACGTCTGACCGATACCGTCATTTCATTACTGAATGATAAAAAACGCCGTGACACCCTCGCCACCAACGTTAAAAAGATGGCTATGCGCAGTGCCGATGACAAGATTGTTGAAATCATTGACAACTTATTGAAGAAATGAACAGCGAGAAAACCAACATATACTTCGCAGGTGCCGGCGGAATAGGCATGGCGGCTCTGGTAAGATATTTCCTGTCAAAAGGTTACAATGTAGCCGGATATGACCGTACTCCGACCGCACTCACCGACGCGCTCATAGCCGAAGGAGCCGACATATCGTTTGTCGAGTCAACCGATGCGATACCTGTAAAATTCCGCGACCCCGACAACACGCTGGTTGTCTATACTCCTGCACTCCATGAATCCCACCCTATACTGAAATTCTTCCGTGAAGGAGGATTTGAGGTAATGAAACGCGCACAGGTACTCGGACTTATCACCCGCGGCTCTAAAGGGATATGTTTCGCCGGAACTCATGGCAAGACCACCACATCGTCAATGGCGGCACACATACTCCACACATCGCCGACAGGATGCAACGCATTTCTCGGCGGCATCCTACGCAACTACGACAGCAATCTGCTTCTATCGGCTACATCTCCCTACTCGGTGATCGAAGCCGACGAGTATGACCGTTCGTTCCACCATCTGCACCCCTACATAGCCGTCATCACGGCAACCGACCCTGATCATCTTGACATATACGGCACCGAGGAAGCCTATCTTGAAAGTTTCGCACATTTTACGGAACTGATTGTGCCGGGCGGCGTTCTCATCATTCATGAGGGTCTGAAACTGAAACCACGTCCCGCAGCGACAGTCAGAACACTGACTTACAGCCGCGACAGCGGTGATTTCCACGCCACCAATATACGCCGCGGCAACGGAACGATTGTCTATGACCTCGTGACACCCGACGGTACTATAAATGACATCGAACTCGGAGTGCCGGTGGAAATCAACATTGAGAATTCCATAGCGGCGATAGCGGCATGCCTGATGACAGGAGACGTCGATGCCGATAGCATACGCCACGCAATGGCTACATTCATGGGACCCAAACGGCGTTTTGAATTCTGGCTTAAAGAGCCGGGCGAGAAAGGTCGAGCCGTCATCGATGACTACGCTCATCATCCTGACGAGCTGAAGGCTTCCATCGCATCAGTCAAGGCGCTCTATCCCGGTAAGAGACTGACGGTTGCATTCCAACCCCATCTCTACAGTCGCACACGTGACTTCGCGCCCGAGTTTGCCGAGGCACTGTCGCTCGCCGACGAGGTGATCCTGCTTGATATCTATCCCGCCCGCGAAGAGCCAATCCCCGGCGTGACATCCCGCATAATCTTCGACCGCATAAAGACACCCGTAAAATGCCTTATAGCAAAAGAAGATTTGACGAAAACGATAAAAAACAGTAACTTTGACATTTTATTGACTGCAGGCGCCGGAGATATATGCAATTATCTCCCCGCTATTATCAATGATTTAAACTAACAGGCATTGACTAAAGGTAATATCATACGATGCATTCTGTCGGTACTGCTTCTGAGTTATCTGGTAGCAGCATTGATTTATGTCGACCGGATGTCGGCTGAGACTATGTGCAACGGTCTCGACATCGTGATTACCGATGACAGTAACACCGGATTTGTAAAAATCAGCGAGATAGTACGCGAACTGGACAGTCTGCCCGACAAGGCTCGCAAGATGAAAATACGCTCCATTGACACAAATGCCATTGAGAAGCATCTGTCATCGATTGACAACATCGAGACCGTGGAATGTGTGCGCCGAGCCAATGACCGTCTGCGGGTGAGCGTCATTCCGATGAAACCGGTGGCACGTATATTTGACGGACACTCCTCCTATTATATAAATAAGGATGGGAAAGAGCTGACCGCCAATGCCCGCTACCGTGTCGACGTGCCCGTAGTGGTAGGTCACTGCGACTCGCTCCTACCGGCGACATCATTGCTTAAACTGCTTGACTTCATTCAGAACGACTCGACATGGAACTCGCTTGTGACCGCTGTTAAGATAGACCGTAACCGCGACATAATACTCATCCCGATGATACGCGGACACGTCATAAATTTCGGCGACACGACTGCAGTCAAAAACAAGTTTGACAGGCTTTACACCATGTACCGCAAAGTGCTTCCCATCAAAGGATGGGAATACTACGACACAATCTCGGTAAAATTTGCCGGACAAGTCGTCGCAACACGCCGGACAAAGAGACTTCCCGAACCGATTATCAAGTTTGACGAAGAAACAATTGTCGATGAAGCTGACATAAATACCATGCTGACAGAGGACGACGGGACATCTACTGAAACACCTGCCGATACCGTCCCGGCGCCACGGAAATCATAAAACCGCTAAAACGAAAAAACATTACCTCTATATGGAAGAAAGATATATTGTAGCATTTGAGATTGGAAGTTCCAAAGTAAAGGGCGCCGTTGCCGTGGTCGATCCCATGGGCATGCTTAACGTTGTTGCCGTGGAACAGGAAAAAATGGTTGACAAAGTAAGATACGGCTGCGTCAAAAATGTCGGTGACGTGGTCAATGCCGTGAATCTTATACGCCATAAACTCGAAAACTACAGCAGAGTATCGCCCAACAAGATTAAGGCGGTCTATGTCGCTGTGGGCGGACGCTCGCTAATGTCGGTTCCTCGTGAAGTCGAAGAGACATTCCCTCACGAAATAGACATCACGGAGCGTGTCATAAACGACCTTAAGAAACAGGCGGGAGCCTCGGTATTTTCCGACCGCGATGTCCTTGACGTCGTAGCCCGCAGTTTCCGCGTCGACAACATGTCGCAGCTCAAACCGGTAGGAACTTACGGTCGCAGCATCGTCGCCGACTTCAATATCATAACATGCCGCTCGGAACTCAAAAACAATCTCCACCGCGTGTTTTCTGAACGACTTGACTTGAAAATCGGTCAGTTCATAGTGCGCCCGCTCGCTGTCGCCGACCTTGTGCTCACCGATGACGAGAAACGTCTCGGAGTGATGCTTGTCGACTGCGGCGCCGAGACCACCACTGTCTCTATTTATAAGGACGGATGTCTGCAATATGTCGCAACGCTGCCTATCGGTTCCCGCAACATTACCCGCGACCTCACGGTTCTCAACTGTCTCGAAGAACGTGCCGAAGAAATAAAGAAAGCGGTCGGAAACGCCATGCCGCAGAACGGCACCCCGCACACAATCTCGGCTGACGGTCTCGACTACACGGAGATTAACAACTACGTCCAGGCACGTGCCGACGAGATCGTGTCCAACATCCTCGAGCAGGTCAACTATACCAAAATGAAACTGAGCGATATCCCTGCCGGAATCGTGCTTGTAGGCGGAGGCGCCAAGTTACGCGGATTTTCCGAACTCGTCGCACAGCAGAGCCGACTGAAGGTCCGCAACGGCGTTATCGGAGGTGGCATCGTAATAACCCCTCCCGACCTCAACACCACCGATATACTCGATATCGTCGCCGTGCTTGCCGAGGCAGCCAAACAGTCCGGAGTTGACTGCATGGAGAGACTAAAACCTGTCACCGAGACCGAGTCACACGATGACGAAATCTCGCGCATAGGCATCCACGATGAAGACAGTGATGACGTGCTCCGTGACGAGGACGATAACTGTAAAGACCGCGACAAGTCCAAGAATTCTGATAAAAAATCAAAGTCTGAACAGAAAAAGCAGACCAAGACTAAAGACAACGAGCCGGAGCGCACTCAGATAAAATCACGAGGTCTGCTCAACAAATTGCGTGAGAAAGTGCTCGGTCTCGTCGACGATACATCAGAGAATTTTGACGACAACGATGAGTAACCGCTCCCTCTGAAGCCTCAAATTGATAATTATTTACTATATTTGCGCACAGCAAAGAAACTTTTTCATAGCAAACTAAAAAATGACCATTCAGGATATCGAACAAAACCATAATTTCAACGTTTCTCCGCTCGACGAGAAAACCATTATTAAGGTCGTTGGTGTGGGCGGTGGCGGCAACAACGCCATCAACCACATGTATGAGCAGGGTATAAAGGGCGTATCATTTGTCGTCTGCAACACAGACCGTCAAGCGCTTAACTACTCCCCTGTCCCCATGAAACTCCTTATCGGTCCGACAACAACCAAGGGTGGAGGAGCCGGCAATGTCCCCGAACTCGCACGCGCCGCCGCCGAGGAGAGCGCAGAGGATATCAAGGCACTGTTTGACGACGACACGCGCATGGTATTCGTAACGGCAGGTATGGGCGGCGGAACAGGTACCGGAGCTGCACCCGTCGTGGCAAAGATTGCCCGCGAACTCGGACTGCTCACGATCGGTATTGTCACCATACCGTTCCTTTTCGAGGGAAACAAAAAGATTTTAAAGGCTCTCGATGGCGCCGCCGAGATGGGAAAATATGTCGACGCCCTTCTGGTCATCAACAACGACCGCCTCACCGAGATATATCCCGACCTTAATTTCCTTAACGCATTCGGCAAAGCCGACGACACTCTTGCGACAGCCGCACGCAGCATCTCTGAAATCATCACTTCAGTGGGTCGTATAAATCTTGACTTCAACGATGTCAACACCACCCTCCGCAACGGTGGTGCCGCTATAATCTCAAGCGGATATGGCGAAGGCAAGAACCGTGTCACAAAAGCTATTGAGGACGCCCTCAACTCTCCCCTCCTCAAAAACCGGGATATATTCGGTTCCAAAAAGCTACTTTTCAATATCTATTTCAACCCCGATGCCGAGGACGAGTTCCTCATGCAGGAGGCTCAGGAACTCACCGAGTTCATGAACAAAATCGACACCGGCGTCGATGTAATCTGGGGTGTGTCGCTCGACAAGTCACTCGGAAATAAAGTCAAGATCACTATCCTCGCTGCCGGATTTGCCGCAAATATCAGCGACACGGTCATATCTCCCGCCGACACAAAAAAAGCTCCTGCTCCAATAGCAGCGGAAGCTCCGGTCGAACAGGACGCCACGACACGTCTCGGACGCGAATACGGTCAGGACAAGATCGATGAAATGATTAAGAAGAAAAACCGTCAGCGCCAAATCATCCTGAAACCGTCACAGATGGACGATGACGAGATCGTAGAGGCATTTGAAAAGACACCCGCTTACAACCGCGACCGCAAAGTCGCAGACGAAGTGAAGAGCGCAGCAGAGAAACCGGCAGAGAAAGCCCCTGAGAAGCCGGTGGAAAAACCTGCCGACAACAATACTCCGACAGCCGGTCACGACATCGACACAAAACATAACGTCATCGATTTCTCCGCCGAATAACATTAAGAGCTATAATCAGGAAACAAGTTAAACCATCACTAAATGAAGCGTTTATTTATAATACCCCTATTGCTTTTAGCCTGCATCGTTTCAACAACAGCCCAGGACAAGCCCAAGAAACAACTCCGTGTCTATGGTGTAGCTTTCTACAACCTGGAGAACCTGTTTGACACAATTAATAACAACGGAAAATATGACCTCGAGTTCTCTCCTCAGGGCGCCCGCCAGTGGAACTCTCAGAAATACTGGTCAAAGGTCAGAAATCTCGCCTACGCAATCACTCAGATGACCACAAAGGCGACTCCTAACGGTCCGTCGGTAATCGGAGTCTCGGAAATTGAGAACCGCACGGTGCTCGACGACCTTGTAAAAGAGGTTGACCGCCAACTCGTCAAACAGGGCAAACAGACCTGGAATCTTCAGGTAGTCCATCATGACTCGCCCGACCGACGCGGCGTCGATGTAGGCTGTCTTTTCAACCCGCGTGACTTCCGTTTTCTGAATGTTTCCAATACTACACTAAAAATCAAAGGCTACGAGTCATTCCGCACCCGAGACCAGATGTGTGTCACCGGCATAATGGGAGGCGATACCATCAGTGTGATTGTCAACCACTGGCCTTCACGACTCGGTGGACAGGAACAATCGTCCTATCTGCGCGAAGCAGCGGCTGATCTCAGCAAGCATATCGCCGACTCGCTCTGGGCATTACGCCCCAATCAGGGTGTAATCGTAATGGGCGACCTTAACGATGACCCGCACGACCGCTCATGTGCCGTGGCTCTTGGTGCCAAAAGAGATGAAAACAAAGTCGACAAGCACGGATTCTATAACCCGTGGTGGAAAATACTCGACAAGGGTATCGGCACACTCGCCTACAAGAGCCAGTGGAACCTGTTTGACCAGATTATCGTTTCAGGCACTCTTCTGAAAAAGAATGACGCCAATCTCTACTTCTACAATGCCAAAGTCAATAATTTTGACTTCCTGATGGATACGGAAGGGGCTCGTCAGAACTATCCTAAACGTACTTACTCAGGCGGTGTGTTCCTCAACGGATATTCCGACCATTTCCCCACCGAGATTTTCCTCGTCAAGGAACGTAAATAATCAATCTTTTCACACGATATTTCATGTCGGGCGCGGTGAATCAATCATCGCGCCCGATTCTTTATTCCCCGGAATCACTGTATATTTTTATATTTTTTTGCATAAATAGACCGAAGTATTGCAAAATTGTGTTTTTTTCAATAATTTTGGGAGTTATTAATCATCGTAATAACCACATAATCAACTAACTAATTGACTATTAGCCAAAAACGATAAAATCTAATAAACAATACCAATATTAACCATTTGAAAAATCTTATGAGACTAAAACTCTTTCTAATGTTACTGCTGTCGGCAGCAATCCCGATGGTGGCTCAGAATGCCTCCGTCAAGGGAAACGTTGTCGACGCCGACACGGGCACTCCTATTGCCGGAGCACTGGTGACACTCCATGACAAAGGAATAACGGTCACTACCGGTCCTGCCGGAGATTTTCTCATCAGCAACGCCCCCGAGGGTGTGGTGACAGTTGTCGCTATCGCTTACGGATATGGTGACGCAGCAAAAGTAACCGAACTCTTCAACAATCAGACTGTCGACCTCGGCACGCTCTCGATGAAGGACAACGAGTTCAGCGGTTCGGAATACTATGAAGAAAATCAGGATCTTTACATTGATGAGAGCCTGCTTGACGATGAGAGCGAGTCAGCTCAGTCAATAACTGCCCTCAACGGCGCATCAGACAACATTTATTACAACGCGTCCAACTATAACTTCCAGCCCATGTATTTCCGCTTCCGCGGTTACAATCAGGAGTATCAGCAGACCTACATCAACGGTATCTCCTTCAATGACCTCGGTCGCGGACGCTTCAACTACTCATCACTCGGAGGCATGACCTCGCGCGCATTCCGCAACCGCACCGCCACCGTTGGTATCGGAGCATCGGCTTATGGCTTCGGTGATATAGGCGGCTCGGCAAATATCAGCACCATCACCAGCGGATACGCTCCCGGCTTCAACGGATCGGTTGCTTACACCAACTCCAACTATATGCTCCGTGGCATGCTGACCTACTCGACAGGCATCGGCAAGAGCGGCTGGGGAATTACCGTCAGCGCTATCGGACGCTGGAGCGACGAGGGTATCGTACCCGGAACGTTCTACAACTCGTTTGGAGCATTCCTCTCGCTTGAAAAAGTGTTCAATCCTCATCACTCGCTGACCCTCACGGCATTTGCAGCACCGACAACCCGCGGCGGCTCGTCGGCATCCTATCAGGAAGCCTATGACCTCGCCGGCTCCAACCTCTACAATCCATCATGGGGTTATCAGGACGGAAAGAAACGCAACGCCAAAATCATCGAACAGTTTGACCCAACGGCAATCCTGAACTGGATCTACAAAAACGACCGCACAACTGTTAACACAGGTGCCGCTCTGCGCTGGTCTCACTACAGCTCGTCGGCACTCAACTGGTATAATGCCGCTGACCCACGTCCCGACTATTACCGCTATCTCCCCTCATACTTCTACAATGACGGAGAGCCCACTGAAGCATCGGAACTTTACACCTCGCTGTGGCAGGACGAGTCATTCCGTCAGATCGACTGGAACCGACTCTACCAGACCAACTACATGAACAACTACCAGGGCGAGAACATGAACAATACCCGCCGTGGCTCGACCTACATTCTTGAAAATCGCGTCAGCGCACAGCTCCAGTCGATTCTAAACACGGTCATCAACCACCGTATCAACGACCACCTGTCACTCCAGGGCGGTGCATCGGTCAACTATACCCGTGCCAACTACTACAAGACCATCCGTGACCTCCTCGGCGGAGAATACTGGCTTGACATCGACACTTATTCTGAACGCGACTTCCCCTCCAACCCCATCATCCTCCAGAATGACCTCAACAACCCCAACCGTCAGGTCAAGGAGGGAGACAAATTCGGTTATAACTACACAATCAACGCCATCCAGGCAACCGCATGGCTCCAGAACATGATCAATCTGCCCCAGTGGGACATCAATTACGGTCTGAAAGTTTCATACACTCAGTTCCAGCGTGACGGACACATGCGTAACGGACGCGCACCCGAGAATTCCTACGGCAAGGGTATTACTCACCGCTTCGACAACGGAGCTGTCAAAGCAGGAGCGACTTACAAGCTCGACGGTCGCAACTTCTTCTCGGCTCACTTCCAATACGGTTCACGCGCCCCGCTTTTTGAATACGCTTACATCTCTCCCCGCATCAAAGACACCGCTATCGACGGTCTCTCCAACGAGCGTATCCTCTCTGCCGACCTCTCTTATGCATGGAACTATCGTCGTTTCCGCGGTTCAATCTCAGGTTTTATAACTGAAATGTATGACCTGACCGAACGCTTCTCTTACTACGATGACCAGTACCAGACCTTCATGAACTACGTTCTTAAAGGCGTACACCGCAGCTATAAAGGTATCGAGATAGGAATGGCTTATAAGATCACTCCCTCGCTGACAGCATCGTTTGCCGGTACCGTCAGCCAGTATCTTTACAAAAACCGCCCCACCGGCGTCCGCTCTTATGAAAACGGCATGATGCCTGACACGGCTCAGGTGGTTTACCTGAAAAACTTCCGTGTAGGCGGAACACCCCAGACAGCCTTCAACCTCGGTATCGACTGGCAGGCTCCCAAGAACTGGTTCTTCAACATCAACGGTTCGTGGATGGGCAACGCCTACGTCAATATCTCGCCGATACGTCACGAACAGTTGAGCGAACTGTGGATGCACTGTCCCGATCCCGCAACACTCGAGGCTAAAATGAAATCACTCGCCGTACAGGAGAAACTAAACGATGCGTTTGTACTCAACGCGTCGATAGGTAAGCTCCTATACATCAACCGCAAGGTATCGATGAACTTCAACCTCAGTGCCACCAACCTGCTCAACAACCGTAACATCATGACCTACGGTTATCAGCAAGGTCGTTTCGACTACACCAACTATGACGCAGGCAAGTACCCCAACAAATACTCTTACGCTCAGGGTATCCGCTTGTTCTTAAACGTTGGAATACGCTTTTAATCAACCGATTGTTTCATCTCAACATACGAAACCATAATGAAACTTCATAAATATCTTTTAGCTTCATTGCTTGCGGCTGCGACAGTCGGATTCTCGTCATGTGACGCCGAACTCGACTACCCGCCCGTCATCTCACCCGATCTGGGCGGCAATGGCAAATGGGACGCTCCGCTCACCGTAGAGGGTACCAGAGCCTACTACAATACATATTATTCCGACGTTCCCGATGCCGGAACTTACTATTGGACCACCGGCTATATCGTGGGCTGTGTCGTAACTACAGAGACAGTGTTTGTCGCCAACGACAACACCGTGGTGATGACAGCACCGTTCGGTTCGACAAGCAACCTCCTTCTTGCCTCGTCGCCCGATGAAACCGACTATACCAATTGTATCGCTCTCCAGCTCCCCTCCGGAGCAGTGCGCACCGCGCTCAACCTTCAGGACAATCCCGCAAACCTCGGTCGTGAAGTGACCGTGCACGGTTATATTGATAAATACCTCGGCATAGCCGGTATGCGTACGGTAGACGCCTTCAACTGGGGCAACTACGGTCTTGATACAGGCGAGGTTGAAACTAAATCAAGCGCGTTCACTCTCGCCACAGCAATTACCTCAGGACGCTCATACGCACTCGTTGCCAACGGAACAGTTGCCAAGACCGTAGAGGGCGACAACAGCTTCCTCAAGACCGAGAAAGTAACCATCGCCAACAACAAGTTTAACGAGTCGGAAAAATACGGATTCCTCTTCACTGAGACAGAAGCCGGCTCGGGTCTCTACTACATCTGCGACTACCGCGGAAAATTCCTCTGGCAAGACGTTTACGGCACAGGATGGAGTAACCGTCCCTCGGCAGCCGATGCTATCCTGAAGGATAATAAAGGCTTTATATGGCAGCCTGTCAAGGACGACAACGGACAGTGGACCATCCTCAACACCGCTTCAAGCCGCATCCTCGCCTTCGACACTTCCTACAACAGCTACGGTCTCTATCAGAGTCTGACCGATCAGTATCTCGCACCTCAACTCTACGAGATGGCTAACGATCCCGTGGTCGTGCCTGACTTCACCCCCTCTGAAGGCGGCGACTCCCCGGATGTCCCCGACGTGAACGAAGGCAAGGGCGACGGTACTCTTGAGTCACCCTACGACGCCGTCCGAGCCAACGCTATGGCTGCTGCCGGAGCCACCAATGAGGTATATGTCGAAGGCATCGTTTCCTCAATTACGGAAATCAGCACATCATTCGGTAACGCCACCTATTACATCAGTGCCGACGGAACCACCACCGGTCAGTTCTACATCTACCGCGGTCTCTATCTCAATGGCGAAAAATTCACCTCAGAAAGCCAGCTCAATGTAGGCGACAAGGTGGTTGTATTCGGCACCCTGACGAACTACAAGGGCAACTCCCCTCAGCTTTCTAATGGCAACAAACTCATCAGCATCAACGGTCAGAAATAACTTCAATTGACTTACAATGAAATCATTCAATAAAATCATATTCAGTTTCGCAGCCTTGACTGCCGCCGTAGGCTTCACATCCTGCCAGGATGACTTCGAGGATAAGAAACCCGGACTGGAAATACCTGAAGCAACCATTTCAGCCAACACCACTATTATGGAGCTGAAACAGCTATATTGGCAGAATCCGGTCAATTACATCGACACAATAGGTACGCTCGATAACGGCGACCATTACGTGATAGCAGGTCGTGTCGTGTCGTCAGACCGCGCCGGCAACGTGTATAAAAAGCTCGTCATTCAGGACGGGACAGCTGCTCTTGCACTATCTATCAATGCCAACTCACTCTACAACGATTACCGTGTAGGACAGGAAATCGTAATTGATGCGACAGGCATGTATATCGGAAAGTACAACGGTACGCAGCAGCTCGGATTCCCCATGTTCTACGAGAAAGGACAGGTGTGGGAAGCGACTTTCATGCCCAAGGAATTCTTTGTAGAGCACAGCCAGCTCAACGGACTTCCCGAGCCCTCTAAGATCGACACACTCGTCATACGCAAATTCTCGGAACTGCCCTCCGACCCGTCTCAGCTCGCTTACTATCAGAGCCGCCTTGTACGTTTCAACAACGTACACTTTGCCGACGGTGGGGAGAAGCAGTTCACCAACGCTTATAAGGAAACCACCAACCGCATCCTCTACGATGCCGACAATCAGTCCATTACAGTGCGCACAAGCGGTTACGCCACTTTCCGCGAGGAGATGCTCCCCGCCGGTAACGGTGACGTTGTCGCAATCCTCGACTACTACGCTACATCGGATGACCCCGAAAGCCCGTGGCAGCTGACAATCATCGATGCCAACGGCTGCATGAACTTCGGCAACCCGACTCTTCAGCCCGGCGGCGATGACAATCCCTACACCGTCACTGAAGTAATCGAACTCGAGGATGCCGGCAAGACCGACCGCGCCTGGATGACAGGATATATTGTCGGTGCCGTGGCTCCCGAAGTCGAGACAGTGACATCGGACAACGATATCGAGTGGAGTGCAGAAGTTGTCCTTGCCAACACTCTCGTTATCGCAGCAACACCCGACTGTACCGACTGGCGTCAATGTATCGTCGTGGCACTCCCGCAGGATTCACCCCTCCGCGAGACCGGTAACCTGCGTGACAACCCCGCCAACTACAAGAAACAGATATGGCTCTTCGGCTCGTTTGAGACATTCATGGGTACATGGGGTCTGACCGGTAACTCAGGAGCTACATCACAGTTCCGCATTGAAGGCGTAGAGAATCCCGGCAGTGCCTTCCCCGCTGGTGACGGAACCGAAGCATCGCCCTTCAACACCACTCAGGTAATCGCTCTCAATCCTACATCGACAACCGAAGCACCCGCAGGCGGTACTAACGTATGGATCCGTGGTTATATCGTCGGTTCAATGCCTACCGGCGGCACCTCGACCACTCTCTCAGGCACCAACTTCTCGACTCTCGACGCGGCAGAGACCAACCTCGTCATCGGTCCGACAGCTGACTGCACGGATTACACCAAGTGTGTCGGTATCCAGCTCCCCACCGGCAGCATACGTACCGCGCTCAACCTCAAGAGTAATCCCGGCAACCTCGGTCGCGCCGTAGAGCTTAACGGTGACGTTATGAAATACTGTGGTGGTCCCGGTCTCAAGAACACCAAGTCATATAAACTCGGCGAAGGCGGTGACACGCCTGTCACTCCTCCGACGCCCTCCGATGGCAAGGGTACCGGCACAAAAGCCGATCCCTACGACATCACCAAGGCAATTGCCGTCTACAATGCCGGTACTGTAGAGACAGCATGGATTGAATGTTACATCGTAGGTTCCGTTCCCTCTCAATACTACTCCGATGCAATCTTCGGTACCGAGAGTGCAAGCGCATCCAACGTTATCGTAGCAGCTTCGCCCTCGGAGACATCGACTGACAACTGCATGCCCGTACAGCTCCCCATAGGCGATGTGCGTAACGCTCTCAGCCTTCAGACCAATCCCGGCAATCTCGGCAAAAAGGTTCTCCTCTACGGTTCAATTGAAAAATACTTCGGCGTAGCAGGTATAAAGACCGTAACCGAGTATGCATGGGTAGAAGGCGGCGACACCCCGAATCCTCCCACACCTCCCGTTACAGGTGATGGCAACGGTTCGGCTGAATCGCCTTACAACATCTCAAAAGCTATGTCGATTTTCAATGCCGGCACAACCGAGACAGCATGGATCGAAGGCTATATCGTAGGTACTGTCCCGACGCAGTATTATTCTGACGCGGTATTCGGCACCGAAAACGCAAGCAACACCAATGTTCTCCTTGCAGCATCGGCTTCGGAAACCGATCCGGCAAACTGTATGCCCGTACAGCTCCCCACCGGTGACGTACGCACGGCTCTCAGCCTCCAGACCAATCCCGGCAACCTCGGAAAGCACGTGCGCCTTTACGGCTCTATCGAGAAATACTACGGCGTAGCCGGTATAAAGACTGTCACGGAGTATGCATGGATGGAAGGCGGTGACACCCCGACGCCTCCTACTCCTCCCGCCACAGGCAATGGCGACGGCAGCGAGACATCGCCCTACGACATTGCAGGACTATTCTCAGTATTTAATTCAGGAACAGTAGAAAAAGCATGGGTAAAAGCCTATATCGTCGGCACCGTTCCGACGCAATACTATTCTGATGCGGTATTTGGCACCGAAAGTGCGAGCAACACCAATTTCATCATCGCAGCTTCGCCGTCGGAAACCAACAAAGATAATTGTGTACCCGTTCAGCTTCCTACAGGTGACATACGCACAGCTCTCAGTCTCCAAGCTAATCCCGGCAATCTCGGAAAAGAGATCATCCTATACGGGTCGATTGAGAAATATTTCGGCGTTGCCGGACTGAAATCGGTCACCCAGTTCAAATGGGTCAACTGATCTCCTGCAAAGTTCCATAGTAAGATAATTCCTCTCAATAAAAGCGGCTTCGGGGTAATCCGAAGCCGCTTTTTTCAATATTGTGATACTGCGGGGAGTGCTGCTACCGCAATAAACGCCCGTCGAATTTTGTTTATCCGGCGCAAAATTGTAAATTTGCAGATTACAAAACATATTTTTGAAAACTGAAGAATATCAAATAAAACCATGTCTATAGACAACATCATTTCCAATGCCGTAGCCGCTGCCGTCAAAGAACTTTACGGCATTGTCACGGATCCCGCCACTATCGTGCCGCAGACTACTAAAAAAGAGTTTGAAGGCAATCTCACAATTGTAGTATTTCCCTGGGTGAAAGCAGCGCGCAAGTCGCCCGAGGCTGTCGGTCAGGAAATCGGTAACTGGCTTGTAGAAAACGAGCCTGCCGTTGATCGGTTCAATGTCATCAAAGGGTTTCTTAACATTGTCATCGAGCCCACGTTCTGGAACTCAGTGCTCCGACACATCGACACTACCGAGAACTACGGTATCACACCCGTTACAGCCGACAGTCCGCTCGTAATGGTAGAATACTCGTCGCCTAACACCAATAAGCCCCTTCACCTCGGTCACGTGCGCAACAATCTCCTTGGATACAGCCTTGCCCAGATTCTCGCCGCATGCGGTAATCGCGTTGTGAAAACCAATATCGTCAACGACCGCGGTATCCACATCTGCAAGTCCATGCTTGCCTGGAAAAAATGGGGCGAAGGTGCTACCCCCGAGTCAACCGGGAAAAAAGGTGACCACCTCATCGGCGACTTCTATGTGCTCTTTGACAAGCACTACAAAGCCGAGTTGAAAGAACTGATGGCAGGCGGTATGTCGCAGGAAGAAGCCGAGAAAGCATCGACACTGATGCAGGAGGCGCGCGAAATGCTCCGCCGCTGGGAGCAGAAAGACCCTGAGATACGTGCCATGTGGGAAATGATGAACAATTGGGTGTATGCCGG